>CADBTU010000001.1 GCA_902797625.1 uncultured Bacteroidota bacterium
CGGTTGTAAATAGCAAGTAGATAATTATCTGGTGATACGAAAGAGTTTATAGGTTGAAAAACTCTGTTGTTGTTGCCAGCAGGTCGGAAAGCGTTAGGTATGAATAGGGTAGGGGCTTGTGTTAGAGATATTTGGTTAGAAAAGCTACTTTCAGAAAATCCGTATTGGTTAATATCTTCGCGAGCCTCAATGAAATATGAGAATTTTGAGCCAGTTTCGTAATCTTGCGATACGTCGTCAATGTAAATGTTTACAGTTGATCCTGATTGGTAGGAAAGAGTGTTATAGCCATCATCTCTTTCAGTTTTTCTCAAAATGTAATATCCAGACAACGCACCGTCCCATCCGTCATAGCTTTGCCAAGTAATAGAGTTGCTCTGAGTCATAGCTTCGCCTTTCAAAAGTATGTTGTGTGAAATGTTTGAGAAAGCTATCTTTGTGTTGCAATTATCGGTAAGATATGTTCTATAGTATCTGATATTTTTGTTAAAGTTAAAAGAACTATCGGCGAATATATAATCGGCAGAATTGTTATATGGTAAGGTTATAAAATCTTCAAAAACTACTCCATCGTCGCTCTTTTCTAACGTGATTTTATTAAAAGGTGTAATAAGACCAGAGGTGAATAGTTTAATTCTTACAAATCTGTTATCAATAACTGATACAGAGCGAATATAAGAGAAATCGTCTGTCTCTTCTGCAGTTATATTCAGATTTACTCTATTTGACGAAGCTCTGATGTTTCCATTTTGGTTCTTAGCTCTGACAAATATAAAATAATCTTTGTTTAATTCAAGATTATCAACCATATAAGAATGATTTAGAGTAGAATCTAATAATACCCAGCTTTGTGTAGGGTCTTCACTGATGTAAATTTCGTAATTTCCAATACCACCTAACATGTTTTTGTACCCGTTCCACGAGATAATTGCTGTTTTGTTGCAAATGTCAGTGTTGTTTATGTTAAGTTTAATATTTCCTTGCATTTCGGTATTAACATCAATTTGCGGAGAGCTGTTGTTGCAAGAATCTATTGCAGCGATACGATATGACCTTATTTCTTGCGATGGGTCAAAACTATTGTCGATCCAAAATGTTTGATTGTAAACAGTGTCTAATGCTAAATAGCCGTTAGGTGTTTCGTAGTAAATGATGAAACCTTTCATATTAGGCTCATTTTCGTGAAAGCCGAGTATAACTTCGTTTGTGGGTGTTACAGAAACGCTGTCTAAAGTGGGTTTTTGGGGTGTTGTTCCATCTTTTAGAAAAGCAGATCCGATAGTGGTCATAAACGGACAATTTGTAAGATTATTATTGTCGTAATAATGATGTGAAATGCCTACTTGATAGTAAAGTGTATCGTTACATACGTCTGAGGTGTCGATGTATTGAAGTTGAGTGTTGGAGATAGTTGCGAATGGTGTTGGGGGAAAATTTTGCTCAAAAGAACGTTTTTTGTAGAGTTTAAAGACTGTTCCCCAAGAGTTGTCAAGATTTTGTGATGGTGATTCCCAAGAGAGAGTTGCAAGTGTGTTATCTGTATTAGGTGTTACTGTTAGAGATATTGATTTTAAAGTATCTGAGTTATATTCGTTACCAAAGAAATCGACGGCAACTATCCAGCAGTTGTAATGCTCAGCAAACGGGATGTTTTGAAGTACTGTTCCACCATAATCACACAACGAATACATTGAGTCGTCAACTGTTTCAATTTTCAATAGAACTCCATTCAAATAAAAATGGTAAGATTTGAATAAATGACAATCATCAGACTTGCTGTAAGCAACGTGCATATCCTGATTGTTATTTTGTAATTTTAGACACTGCATCTTTGGAGGTTCCAAAGCATACATTTCTAAAAATGAAAAGCCCGAAAGCAATATCAAAAGTGTAACTATATATGTTTTTTTAATTATTTTCACAATATTCACCAACGATAATTTTATTAAATTTATTGTAATCAAAGTGTTTTTTAGCTATATTTTGTGTGTCGGTTGTAGTAATAGTCTTAATTTCAGCAATATATCTTGACATCTCGGTTTCATCTAATCCAAAGTGATGGTAAAGAGCAAACTTTTGCATAGCGTTAAGAGAGGTATCGATAGAACGAAGGTTTAATCCTGTTATATATTTTTTTACGGTCTCAAGTTCAGATTCATTGGCGGGCTCATTTTGTAATATTCTAAGTTCTTCAAAGCAGGCATCTATAGCAGCGTTTGTGTCAGAAGCATTAACATCGCTACTGATGATAAAAATTGATTGTTTGCCAAAAAATGCTGAAGACGCTGATATTCCGTATGTAAAACCTTTACGCTCACGTAAATTTTGCATTAAACGGGAGCCAAAATATCCACCAGTTAATGTGCTAAGAAGAGAAAACTTTGTTCGTTCAGGGTCGTTGTAACCTAATGATAACGAAGCTAATACTAAAGAAGATTGTAGAGAGTTAGGCTTGTTTTGATAAACTAAGTGTCGTTCGTTTTCGCAAGATATAGTTAACAATTCTGGCGATTTTTTTCCGTGTGGAATTGCAGCAAAAGAGGTTTTTATAAAGTTTTCAGTAGAAGAGTCAATGTTGCCTGTATAGAAAAGAGTTGTATTTTCTGCGCAGAAAAAATCTTTATGAAACTTCGTTAAATCATCAATAGTTACGTTGTTTATTGTGTTAGGAGATGAAAATTTAAATATTTCAGGATAAACTTTTCCAAAAAACTCCCACCACATCAGACGTAAGGATAAAAAATCGGTTTTCTGCTCATTATAAGCCAAGTTTTTAATCTCTTTTTCTTTGAATAGTTGAAGACTTTTATCTCTGAAAGATGGATTGATTAAAAAATCACATATATTAGGTAGAATCTTGTCAATATTACGTTTTGGTACAGAGATTAAAATCTGAACTTTGTCAATGCCGACATTTGTTGTTATGTTGGTTCCGTAAAAATCAAGTAATTCCTCCATTTCTTCTGGCTGATAGCACTTTGAACTCTCTCTGAGCAATGAGAACATATATTGACAAACGTGTTTCTTTTTTTGGTAGAGCGAACCAGTCTTGAATTGAAGTAGAATAAAAATGAGGTTAAGATTTGGATTGTCGAAACAGAAAGTTGAAATACCGTTATCTAAAATGCTCTTTCTTGGTGTTGGTAGAGAGAAATTGCCAATATTCCTTATAATAGGAGGTATAGTTCTATCAATTTTTGTCATATCAGTGTATTAAAAGTACTTGACCTTGCAATTTTTCTTCCTTATTGTTTGATTTTTTATATCGTAAATTATAGATATATACGCCGTTAGGAAGAGTTTTGCCTTGAAATTGTCCGTCCCAGCCAATATTTATATCTTTTGAACGAAATACCAAATCACCATTCCTACTGAAAATGAGAATTTCATAATCGTTAGGTTCAAAATTCGCCTTTGCGTAAAATATATCGTTTAATCCATCTCCGTTAGGAGTAAAAGCTGAAGGTATAAAGAATTGTTTTTCAGATATTTCTGTATTAAACTCGATGTTGTTTTCGTCATACATAGGGGAATCAAAGTTTTGATTCTCAGTTGTGATTGATTCAGAATGACTTTTGTTATTAAGGTTCAGTTGTGTTATTTCTTGAGAGGTAGAAAGTTTTTGTTTACTATTGTAGATATTCTCCTCTTTCATTATTTCTTCCGATGTTTTATTCGTGATTGTAGTAAAAGAATTTTCAATAATATTGGGCTCAGCAATGGTGTTTTTTATGGAATTTGTTGTTGAGATTATCTTTTCAGTAGCAGATATATTTTTTTGGTAATTAGGTTTATTGTTAGTTTCGATAGTTTCATTTTTTTTGCTTGGAAGTGTTAAAGTATCACAGATAGTATTGATGTTGTCAATATTTTCATTTTTTTCAATAGTAGTTTTAGCAGTCTCTTTAGAATTATTGTATTTATAAACGATGAAAGGTGTTGATGTGGCTAAAATAACACTCGCTACAGCCACTGTTATTTTTCCAGCTGTAGTGCGTAAAAAGTTTTTCTTACCAAATGTATCAACTAATTTTTGGTCTTTAACAATGGCGTCCCATTCTTTGTTGCTGACAGGAACTTGAAAATTTTCAAGTTGTTTGAATATATTGTCGTTTTCCATTCTATATAGTAATGTTATCTTTTTCTAAATATTTTTCAATTTCTTTGCGAAGTGTTGCACGTGCCCGCGAAATCAAGGTTCGTACATTAGTGGCCGTTTCGCCTGTAAGTTTGCATATCTCATTTTGAGATATTCCGTCAATAACGAACAAATTAAACACGGTTCTGTATTTATCGGGCAGTTTGTTGATAAAACTTACGAGAATATCCATTGATAATGTGTCGTTTAGTTTTATGCTAGTGTCTTGAATATCAATATCTAAACTACTCAATGTGTTTATGTTGTGAAGACTTTTCTTTCTGATATGGTCGATGGCTTTGTTGATAGTTATCTTTCTTAGCCAACCGCCTAAGGATGAGATATTTTCGAAATTCTTGAAGTGAGTGAGAATATAAACGAATGTGTCGTGAAAAAGGTCTTCAGCTTCAGAAATATCAGCAGTGTAGCGAACGCAAATACCTTTTACCATTGGACCATAATTAACATAAAGTCTCTTTTGGAAAGAAGAATCTCCTCTCCTGCAACCGTCTATTATCTCCTTTTCCTCTTCAGTCATAACTTTACTCAACCGTTGTAAAGACGAAATAAATAAACAAATATTGCAGAGATATTTAATTTTCTTAGAACTCTAACGAGAGTTGATTTTTAAGATGAAAACTTTTACGGTGGTGGATAGTTAGGCCGTGTGCGTTTACTGCAGCAATATGTTTAGGTGTTGCGTAGCCCTTGTTATGTGCCCAATCATATTCTGGGAAATCCTTATCGAGCTTTCTCATAAGTGCATCGCGGTAAGTCTTGGCAAGTATTGATGCTGCAGCAATAGAGATGAAAGTTGCGTCTCCTTTTACGACGCATTTGAAAGGGATATTAAGTTCATCTTTGAAACGGTTTCCGTCTATGAGTAGAAATTCTGGTTTTATTTTTAACGAATTTATAGCTAAATTCATACATTTTATAGAGGCATTAAGAATGTTGATTTTATCTATCTCATTCACGGATACTTCGGTAATAGACCAAGCTAAAGCATCGTGTTTGATGATTTCGGACAATTCTTCACGTTTTTTTTCTGTAAGTTGTTTAGAGTCGTTGATTTTTTCATTATAGTAATCGTAAGGAAAAATTACGGCTGCCGCGCAAACAGGTCCAGATAGACAACCTCGCCCAACCTCGTCGCAACCGCATTCAAGCAGGCTCTTTTCGCAATAGTTAGATCTTAAAGCCATAGAAGTGTTAACATTGTTATAATCAAAATATCATACAAAAATCTGTATCTCTTTTTCAAGATAGATATAGACATATATTCAGCAGTGCTTGGGGCAATATATATTAAAGCAGGCATAAAAACACTGCCACCAAAAAGCATAAAAGTCGCCATAGATATGTATTGGATATGTATTCCAGTAAAAGCTTGTCTGAGCTTGATGAGTCTATTCTCAAAATAATGCCTACCCCTAAATAAGAAAATTATGATAATAAGCATATAAAAAGCTAATGCCATGTAGTTGATAATACTTAGCGAAAGAAAATTCTCAATAGGAGAGAAAAATTCTAATTGTTGCCAAGATTCTAAAAGAATAGATAGTTTGTTGCATAAATAGTAAACAGAAATTACCACAATATACGGCAAAGCTAATCCAGAAAATAGAATAATTGTATCCTTTACGGGTGAAATGCTGTTGGTTGCGATAATAAATATGAGGAAGAGAACAATACCAAAAGCAGAAAAATCGATTAAAGTGGCCGTGGCTATAAGAAGTCCAAATGTCAAGGTGTGATTTTTCATTTTTGAAGGTGAAGCTCCTGGAGTAAAAATCATCATCACAATCGTTAAGAACAGTATAGTTATAAGTGATGGATTAAAAGTTTGTAGATAGTGTCCGAAGTTTATCAGTAGTAGAAAGAAAATTCCAGGCATTAAAGATGTGTATTCATAGAATTTTTGTTTTTTAAAGTAACGTATCAGTCCCAAAGTGCTAACTATAAGTATCAACAAAGATAATGTTTTTAGCAATAAAGGATTAGATGTAGCGAGTTTAAGAATTAGTTGGAAAAGAATCATCTGATTGTAGGGAGAGATAAAGTCCATTTTTGTAAAAATGGTTATCGCAGACCAAACTAAAAGGAGCAAAATAAAAAAAAGCTGTATTCGTGTATTTCTATTTAGAAGGTAAAACATGGTTCGGTGTTATTGGGAAGTATTAGGTTGAAAAAATCAAGATATGAGAATTTCTTCATTTGTTTGAAATCGCCAGCGCGAAACTCGTTTTTTATTATGTTACTATGTTTATCTATGCAACTATCTATCAAAATTATCTTTTCATCAGGTATGGAGTAAAGTCCGTTGTCAATGCGACATAGCGCATCTTCGTATGTCATCCAATAGTAGTAGTGCATTCTTTTTGATGTAAGAATTTCTGAGAAGCCAAGCTCTAAACGCAGTTTATCAATTTGAGTTTCGTTAAGAGAATTGAAGATAGGAATGACTGTAATATTATTGAACATTGCAGCAATAATTGCAGCATATACGTTAATTTCTTTTTCAATGAAAATACCAACACGCTCAATTGATAAAGCGTCTAACTCATTCATAATCGGAGCAATAAGTTGCAATACTTGGGAGTTAGTAATTATCTTATTTCCAATTTTTGCTGCTGTTTTGTCAGGATTTTTGTATATTTCCTTAATAAATGGTCTTATTACGTTTTCGTAGAACATATCTTTCAAAAAAAACGCGCAAAGATACATAAAACAATGTTTGATTTTAACTCATTTTTAACTTTTTATTTCCAAGATATGGATTGAGAATAAATGAGAATAAAATAAAGGTATTTAAAAAAGTTGTATTTTTGCGGAGTAAAAAGAGATAATAATAAATCTTTAAATATGAAAAAAATACTCATTATGATGTTATTGTTGGCGAGCGTTGTTCTTGTTCTTTCATGTAATAATAAGAAAACAGAAACTCCCAGCGAGGAATCCAAAAGTGAAATGCAACAGAAAGTTGAAGAATATGCTTATTTTGATCTTAACGCAGATCTTTCAAAATTAAGTGAAAGTGAATTAAAACTTCTCCCTATTTTTTTCGAAATTGGAGAAATAATGGATGAACTTTTTTGGGAACAAACTTTCGGTGATAAGTCTATTCTTGACACGATTTCCGACCCTTGGATGAAAGAATTTGCAATGATAAATTATGGTCCTTGGGATCGTTTAAATGAAGAAAAACCTTTTGTTCCAGGCTTTGGTGAACGCCCCGCTATGGCAAATTATTATCCCAAAGACATTACAAAAGAGGAGTTTAACGCCTTTGTTAATCCTCTAAAATCATCGCACTATACTATTCTCAAAAGAGACGAAAATGGTTCACTCAAAACTGTTGGATATTACGAAGCCTACAAGCAAAAACTTGATCGTGTGTGTGAATTGTTAGATAAAGCAATCGAAATAGCTGACAATCCTTCAATGAAAAAATATCTCATTGAACGTAAAAAATCTCTCCAAACTAATGACTATTATCCAAGTGATATGGCATGGATGGATCTTAGAGATTCTAATATAGACTTTGTTTTCGGTCCAATTGAAAATTACGACGATGCATTTAACTCTGTTAAAACCTCTTTTGAGGCTTTTGTATTAGTGAAAGATGTTGCAGCAAGCACAAAGTTAGCTAAATTTGTGCAGATGCTTCCCCAATTGCAACGTGAACTGCCTTGCGACCAGAAATATAAAACTTATGTGCCAGGTACTTCAAGCGATATGAATCTCTATGATGTTGTGTTCTATGGTGGTGATTGCAATGCTGGTGGTAAAACTATCGCTATAAATTTACCTAATGATGACAAAGTTCAAGCAGAAAAAGGTTCTCGTCGTTTCCAACTTCGTAATGCTATGCAAGCGAAGTTTGATAAGATAATGAAACCTATTGGTGAAATTATCATTGAACTTTCCGAACAGAATAACATAAAATTTGATGCTTTCTTCTGGAATGTAACTTTCCACGAAGTTGCTCATGGACTCGGAGTTAAACAAACTATAAATGGTAAAGGTTCTGTTGACGATGCCATGCAAACCGAGAATACAAGTTGGGAAGAAGCAAAAGCTGATATTGTAGGGCTTAATTTAGTTTGCAATCTTATTGATAAAGGCGAAATTACAGATATAACTATCGAAGAAGCTATAACTACATATATTGTAGGACTGCTTCGTTCAGTTCGTTTCGGCGCTTCTGAAGCACATGGTGTTGCCAATATGATGTGTTATAATTATCTTTTCGAAAATGGAGCTTTTACTCGTAATGGCAACGGAACTTATCATATCAATTATGACAAGGCTCGTGAAGCGATGAATAGTTGGATTGCTCTTATTCTCAAAACTCAGGCCGAAGGTGATTTTAACTTTGCTTCGCAATATAGCAAAGACCATGGAACAATCACTCCTGAATTGCAAAAAGATTTAGATAGGATAAATAAATCAGGTATTCCAAGAGATATTAGATTTAATCAGGGGTTGGATGTACTTGGTATAGAATAATATAAAAAATATCGAAAATGTAGAGGCGCTATTTTGCGTCTCTACGTTGTTTTAAATAACTGAGAATTATAAAAACCGTTATGTATCTCAAAACACTGCAACTTGCCAATTTCAAAAGTTATAGCGAAGCGGAATTTGAGTTTAACTCTAATGTGAATGGTATCGTGGGTGCTAATGGCAGTGGTAAAACCAATCTGTTGGATTCGATTCATTATCTTTCAATAGGAAAAAGCTGTTTTTCTGCAAAAGATGTAACCTCAGTGAAATTAACTGCTGATTTCTTTGCTATTCATGGTTCCTTTGAAGATGAAGATTCTGGAAATATTACCACTGTGAGTTGCATCTATAAGAATGGAGCAAAGTCAATACGCGCAAATAAAAAAGAGTACTCTCGTTTTAGCGATCACGTAGGACTTTTCCCAGTGGTGATGGTCTCTCCATACGATAGTGATATTATCAACGATGGTAATGAGATTCGCCGCCGCTTTTTCGATAAAATGATCTCACAATTCGATAAGCAATACCTCCAAAACCTTATCAACTATAAAAAACTTCTTCAACAACGAAATGCTATCTTGAAACAATATAGTGATGGCGGTCAATTAGATAGTTCTTTGTTGCAGGTGGTTGATTTTCAAATGGCAGAAATAGGTACATCTCTATTTTACGTAAGAAAGAAATTTATACAAGATATTCTTTTAAATTTTGCTAAACATTACTATAATCTGTCTCATGGACTTGAAAATGTTGATATTATATATCAATCAGGACTCGATGATATAAGTTTTGAGGAGGGGTTGTTGAAGAGTTTATATAACGATAAAAAATGTGGTTTTACAACCTTTGGAGTTCATAAAGATGATTATGATTTTACAATAGAAGGAAATCCAGCAAAGCAATTTGCTTCACAAGGTCAGCAAAAGTCTTTCTCTTTGGCTCTCCGTTTGGCGCAATTTGATTATGCGGTAGAACACAACAAAAAAAAGCCAATTTTATTGTTAGATGATATTTTCGATAAATTAGATAGAACGCGAATTTCTGCACTATTGAATATGGTTGGACAGGAACATTTCGGGCAAGTTTTTATTTCAGATACAGATGATACACGTGTGAAATCTATACTAAATGCTCATAATATTTCGCATACAATACATCATATCGAAAAGGAAAAATAATTTCAAAATATATAAATATTTCTCCGAAATTCTTCTGTTTTTAGTATAAAAAAATGAAATGATTTTTTAGTTTGATTTGTAAATGTTTGATATACAAAAGAATAAAAAAATATTTTTGATATATGATATGTAAAAAAAAAAACTATTTTTGCAGTGCAAAAGACGGGATATAGCGTAGTCCGGTTATCGCGCGTGCTTAGGGAGCAGGAGGTCGCAAGTTCGAATCTTGCTATCCCGACAAAAGGAAACGTTGCGGTTCCGTAGCTCAACTGGATAGAGCAGCTGCCTTCTAAGCAGCAGGTTTTGCGTTCGAGTCGCAACGGAATCACTTCGAAGTATAAAGCCTCGCATAAAATGTGAGGCTTTTTTATAATTTATTGCAAGATATATTTGAAATTCAAAATTTATTCTGCTGATACTATTACTTCCCGAAACTTTTTAGCAAATTTTTTAATAAAATATTATTGTCCGCTAAAACTTCAAATGGAAGTTTTTGTGGCGAATCGTTATGATGCCGAAGATCTGATTGCAATATATGTTGGTTCAGGAAAAAGGCTGGATTTAGTTGAACGACTTTTTCCGTCCTGTTCTCCAGACCCTGCCCCACAATGTAGGTCTGCCCGACGCACGATTACAGTAACAACCCAAAAGAGAAGAAAACGCGCCTTAGAAATGTTTTTAGAAAACATTTCGTCAGCGCAAACCCTTTCTTTATATCACTTTCTTTGGGGTCATCAAAGAAAGTGATATAAATATGGCATAACTAAATCCAGCGTTTCTCTTGAACAGGCAAACCAGAGTTTTATTCTTTGAATTTCAGGGGGGGCTTGAATTTGTCAGTAGAAATTGTACACTCTGATTTACAAAGTGTTACGGTTATAGAAAATTCATTTTTTATTTTTAGCGGACAGTAAAAAAATAAAATCAATAATAAATCGTTAGTATTGCAAAAATTGTAAATATGAAAAAACTAAGTTTTATACTGTTTTGTGCTATTTTTTTTTCTTCTTGTAAGAATATAAAGGCTCAAGAAGAAGCATTTTGTAATGTAAAAGCTCCTACTGAAGTTGGGGTAGGACAACAATTTCAATATAAGGTAATTACAAATGCAAAAGCTACAATATTAGAAACTGATTTTGGAAAATTTGAACTACTCGCAGGACCGACTACATCTACATCCACTTCTATATCTCTAATGAATGGAAAAACTGAACAGAAAACAGAATATTCTTATATCTATGTACTTTCAATAAATCGTGAAGGTACATTTACTATTCCAGGAATTTCTCTATCAGTTGACGGGAAAGTTATTCATACAGAAGCAGTAGTTGTAAAAGTGGTTAAATCATTAAAATCTACTCCGAAGGATGAAGAAATTGAGGATTCGCAAAGTTTCTTTAATTTTCAATGGCCTGATTTGGATTCTTTTTTCGATAGAGCTCCGAAAAATAACCAAGAAGATAAAGTTGAATATAAAGACGATATAACTAAAGACGATATGTTTGTAAAGGCTTTTGTCTCTCAAAATGAAGCATATAAGGGAGAGCCTGTTGTTGTTACTTATAAATTCTACATCAAAAAGAATATTAGAAATTTTGAAATAGCAAGGGCTAACTACGCTAATACGGATGTGGCTTGGTTAGATCCTCTTGAGTTGAATTATAGAGACGAATCTACAGAAACTATTAAAGGTGAATCTTACAATGTTTATACTATTAAGCAAACAGCTGTTTATCCTAAAAAAATAGGAAAAATAACTATTCCTAAATTGGATTTAGTGTTGAGAATAGCTGTTCCTGCTGTAGTTAATAACTCGTTTTGGGGAAGAATGACTACAATGAAAGCCAAAGATTTTCAACTTACCTCGAATGATATTTCATTGAAAGTGAAACCATTGCCTAATTCTATGGATGACAATAAGGTTGATATTGTTGGCCATTTTGATATTTCTGCAAATGCAAATAAAACTGAAGTTTATGCAGAGCGTCCTGTTACAATCTCTATTACAATCTCTGGCAATGGAAATATCCATCATATTGATGAAGAAAATTTGGATGTGAATTTTCCAGCAGGATGGGATAAAATGTATCCAAAAATTTCACAAAATGTTTCTGCAAAAGGCAATTTAGTAAGTGGTTCGAAAACATTTAAATATACATTCATACCTCATTCTTCTGGAGAATATTATATTCCAGCTACTAAATTTACCTATTTCGACGATGAAACAATGTCGTATAAAACAATCTCTACTCAGGATTTAAGAATTGAAGTAAAAGAGTCTAAATATAAGCCTCAACAAGACGAAAATGATGTTCTAAAAAAGGCTCAAAAGTATAAAATTTAATTTGTTAGTATCTTTGTTTTTTTTATATTTGCAGGTTAAAAATAGTATAGATGAAAAAAATAACATTAGCAATTTCAACGGTGGTAATATCGGCAGTAATGCTCTTTTCTTGCGATAAAATAGAAGACGATCGTTATCATATTATACAAAAAGAGGACGTTACAGTTGAATTTCCTGTTTTAGATAAAAATTCAGTGTATCGTAAAATCTTGTTAGACGAATTTACAGGACACATGTGCACTAATTGTCCTGCTGGTCATGCAATACTTAATGATTTACATTCTCGATACGGTGATACACTTGTTATAATGGGAATTCACTACGGGGCTCTTGCAAAGCCTTTTGGTAGCACATTTTCATACGATTTCCGAACCGAAGCAGGCAACGCAATTGGTGATTATTTTAACATAGACGGAATACCTGTTGCTGTTGTGAATCGTGAATTAAAGTCTGGTGGCTGGCAACGCGAACAATGGTCGTCGGTTGTGGCAAACGTTGATAGAACTGATGTTAGTGCTGCCATTCAAATAGTGAATCAGTACGACCCTGAGAATAAAATAGTTAAAGCTAATGCTAAAGTTACTATGCTGACAGATTATCCGCATCCGCTCCAACTTGCATTTTATATGATTGAAGATAATGTGATTAAACCTCAAAAAAATGGCACTCAAACTGTTACAGAATATACTCATAATCACGTTCTTCGCGCATCTTTCTCGCCAAAACCATTCGGAGAAATTCTTAATAATGGTGAGATTTTGCTTAAAGATGGCGAATATACGATGGCTTCAGTGTTGAAATTCGATAATCTTGATTTGAATCTTGATAATTGTAGCGTAGTTGCTGTTCTTTATGATAAAGCAAATGATTTAGTACTTCAAGTGGAGTCTCTCAAAATTAAATAAACAGAGTATGAAAATAGTAGCTGTTGAGCCAATTGGTATATCTGAAAAACGAGGCGAGGAGATACGAAAACTACTATTTCAAAAAGGACACGATTTTGTTTTGTTCCACGATAGAGTAGAAGATGCAGCTCTTCTTATTGAGAGAATGCAAGATGCGGAAATGGTGATAGTTTCAAATATTCCTCTCACTTCGCAGATTTTAACAAAATGCCCTAAATTAAGGTTTTTAAATGTGGCTTTTACAGGACTAGACCATATCGATTTGGAGTACTGTAAAAAACATAATATTCAGATTAGAAATGCATCAGGATACGCTACAGAAGCCGTTTCCGAACTTGCCGTTGCTCTTGCGTTAGATGTATATAGAAAAATTACCATTCTTGATTCTGAAATAAGAAAAAGTGGAGTTAGAGGAACTTTCTTAGGAACAGAACTTAAAGGTAAAACGATAGGAATTATAGGCACAGGGGCTATCGGAGTTAGAACAGCTCAACTGTTTAATGTTTTTGGATGTAATGTTGTAGGGTGGAGTAGGAGCCAGAAGCAAGAGTTTATTAATTTAGGGTTTAAATATCTTGATTTAGATGAGCTTTTAAAGGTTAGCGACATTCTCTCGCTACATGTACCTTTGACCGATGACACTTATCATCTTATTGATAAAGAAAAAATCAAACTATGCAAAAAGTCAGCAATAATTATTAACACAGCACGCGGTAATGTTGTTGATATTGAAGCTTTAGCTGAAGCTCTTAATTTAAGAAATATAGCAGGAGCAGGTATTGATGTATATGAAAAAGAGCCTCCAATTCCAGAAAATCATCCGTTAGCGAAGGCTCAAAATTGCGTTTTAGTGCCTCACGTTGGTTATGCCACTCGTGAAGCTTTTGATAATAGAATCGATATAATTTTAAATAATATAGATCTTTTCGAGTAACAACTATTCTTTTTCTTTAGTCAAAGATTTTAATGCTCCTTTAACTTCGTCTCCTGCTTCATCTAAAGCTTTATTGAAATCGTTGAGAATTAGACGAGCCTTGGTTTGTGCGAAATAACCTTTGCACTCTCCTTTAAGTTCATTAATATGCCTCTCTTCTTCACCAGAAAGATCTTTTTTCTCAATTTTTGCTACGATTTTACCGAATTTAACTTGTGCTTTTTCTAAATCGGATGCGGAATAATTTTGGTAATTTTCACTAACGGATGTTGTGAATTTTTCAAGTTTTTTAATCCTTGAAGAGGTACTCGTTAAGAAAAGAACGGTTAAAACAATAACCGCAACGATCGCAGTAATTGCAATCATAATCCATTTCATTTTTTTCTGTTCCATTTTTCTGTTTTTATAAGTTATTAGTAATTTTCAAACAATAAACTGTACTTTATCAATTTGAGTTAGTGTGCAAAAATATTCTTTTTTAGCATTCTATGAAAAAAAATGGAAATGTTATTTATTTATGCTAATAGGTAAAAATACAAAATATTTTGTATTTTCGCAGTAAAAAAACAGCGATGAATAACTATGATGATTTGTTGAAAGTTCCTTCAACAGGACTTCTTCCTCAGGAAGGCAGAATACTCGTTTCGTCGCCTTATTATAATGATACATTTTTTAATAGGTCTGTGGTTCTTATAACAGATTTTTCAGAAGATGCCACTGCAGGACTGATAATTAACAGACAATTGCCATATACAGTACGTAAAATGGTTAGTGAGTTGAGAATTGATGAGCCAATTTTTTTTGGTGGTCCAGTTATGCCAGAAGGAATCTTTTTGCTTCATAGTTTTAGCAACTGCGAAGAATCCTCAAAATTGCTTGAGAATGTGTACGTGGGATATAATCCTGTACTACTATCAATAATAGAGCATAATGCTATTCCAAACCTTAAACGCAAATTTTTATTAGGATATGCTGGTTGGTCACCAGGGCAACTTGAGAGCGAAATTCTCAATGATATGTGGGTTGTGGCGGAGGGTTCTTATTCTCTAATTTTCAATACTCCAGCGAGTAAGATTTGGGAAACAGTGGTGAAGAATTTAGGAGCCGATTATTCCCATTGGTTAAGAATCCCAGAAAGGATAGGTTATAATTAGTTTTCTGCTAAGAGTATAGAATCGTTGGCGCGCGCAACACTGTCGATAAACTCCCAAACCTCAAACTTTTCATCGTTTCGATAGAAAGCAACCATAGGTTTTTGTTCAAAAAGAATTTGATGGATGGTGGAATCAGGAGGCCATACTCCATTTCTTAGTTGTGTTATAGGTATATGATTACAAAAAGCTACAAAGTAGTCCCAAGTAGTGTCGCTTTTATCATAATCCTTGAAAATAAGCTCGAAGTTAGGGTTTTTGTCGTAAAAAAATGAGCAAGCAGCATTTCCATTTGTTGCCACGATAATAGGTCGTGCGGTATAATGCTTACCAATATCATTTTCATTTATATAATTTTTCATCCAAATGTTAGCAGTTTTATTGGCTTCAAAATTGCTATCTAACGCGTATTTTGCGTACGCATTATGAATTCCCCCCGACATTTCGTTGAAATAAAGAGTAGTGAACGGACTATTTATCAAAATATGTCGTATAGGCATAATTGACAAGAAAACAATAAGAGCGAGAACAACAAAATTAGTATAACGATCGTTAATTTGTCTCAATGTACACTCTATACCACTTGCGGCGAGAAGCAAAAATAGAGGGTAAATGCAATAGTGTATAGCCCATAAAGTGTCGGGGTTCATATATTGATGTTTAACTCTATTTATACAGAAAAAGAGCGTGTAAACAAAAATAAATATTGAAAACGGTTTAAGCGATTTTATAACACTTTTAAAAAATACAAAAAGAAGGAAAAAACTTATTAAAACAACAGTAGGAGTGGTAATAAATAGGTATTTTGTCAAGTAGCGGGTAGGAAAATTGTCTGGACCAATATAATGGCCCTCAAAAATTTGGTTTTGGTCGCAAGGAATGTTTGTAACGAGAGAAGAGAAAGCATCGCGGGGAGTTATAAAAGATTGTTCTAAGTAGATAGTTAAGACGCTATGAATACAGAAAACCAATAAAAACATCCCAGAAACAACAACGACCATCCATCCTAAAGATTTGAGATATTCCTTAGTGGTGATTTTTTTTATTGGATTATAAAGGAAGAAATTAAGAAGAGTAAATACAGTGAAAAGGTGGAGTAGTGAAGACCCAGCATTATGAATAGAAAGAGTCAAAAGGATTCCAGTTACAATTTTTATTAGTCTGGACATACGTATTACGGGCAATTCTCTACAAAAATAGTACATTTGCATAATACTAAAGATAAAGAAAAATGCAAAAGTTACGTCCACAACGTTACTGAGAGAATATCCAAAAAAACGTGGAGAAATAGATAGAAAGAAAGCCGTAAAAAATGCTGCGCGCCAATTAAAAGCTCTAAGTGAAATTAGAGATAGATACGCAACTAAAAGCCATCCGAAGATTGCGGAAATAATGTGTCTAAAAGAATAAATATCACTTATCTTAAAAAAAACAGCCAAAGAATATATTAGCAAATCTATAGTTTGAGCTTGAGTTTTAGCGTAAGGATGAACTTTATAAGTTTGCTCGTTTTCAATATGATGGAAATGGTTATAGAGTAATTCAGAATATTCGTTTTGGGCAATTTCTCGATCTGAAATGCCAATATTCTTAGTTAAAATTAGCATACCAACTAAAGTGGCAATAAGAAAAACACCCCAAAGATATTTGTAGAAGTCATCGCTACTCTTATATGAGAGTGTGAAATTACTTTTCTCTATTTTATACTTTATATTCTCACGATTGTCTTTTGAAAATCGAATTTTCCAAACGTTATCATCAAAAAGATTATCGTAGTACAAAAATTTGTCTGCAATATTCTTTATTCTAATAAACAATCTTTCCCAAAAATTAACGATTCTTTGTTTCATAAGTTATCATAAGTTGTCATTTTGAAATTTTTGGTACAAATTCGACAAATACCCTGTTGCTTCTGGACCGATATTAAAAAGAAGATCAATAATTGAGAGGTTAGGTAAGAATCCAAATTTATTGTCAAATATTTGGTAGTAAAGATTATTTATAGATAGAGGATAATTTTCAGAGCGTTTTGTTTTTGGGTGAATAATTGTACGGAGATCATTTGTAGTGTAAGGTTCAAAATCTGTAGTGAAATAAAACGTAGTGTTGAGTTTTAACAATTTTACGAGAGTTTTTGTTAAGTTTAAGTTAAAATCAAAGAGTAGATCGGTTTTTTCGTAGTAGAATGGCATAATAGCATCCTTATAATAAAGGAAGAAAGGAGTGCTATTATAGGCAGATTCAATAGTGCGCCAGTGTGTTCTTTGCCAAGGCGTAGTATAATCTATGCGTACGTCTGTTACTTTTCCCATGTGAAAATCGTGAACCGTTGGGATTATTAGATTTTGAATTCCATTACCGTTTATGATAGTAGCTCTATTGCGATAAGATTGCTTTTGATAACGCTCACAAGCATCTATAGTAACATTATTTGCTACTAAAAACGCAAAATATTCAATAGGAGGCAGATAAGCAATAGAGAGCAAAAGATTAAACACAACTACTTAGAAATTATAATCTTGGATTTATAATTGCGTTCAGAACCTTTAATATCTATGAAATAAACTCCATTAGTTAGTGGATTTAAATCCAACGTAAAAGTTGAAGAGGTCGTAATATTTCTTGTTAAAACCAATTGTCCCACACTATTATAGATGTTACAAACAGCATTTTCTGTATGAAAATCACCGTTAATAGTAACGTAACCAGAGGTTGATGGGTTGGGAGTTATTGTAAATGATTCTACAATTTGAGAATCGTTGATACTTGTGATAATAGAGCCATCGTAGCGCATACTATTGATAGTCGTCGCACCAGTGTTGTCAGGGTCGAGCCAAGGTTGAAGTTTGCGGTCATTGGCAGAAGCCCCGTTATTGTTCCAATGGTAGGCGAGTCTTCCGTATAAATCGCTTTCGTAAGGTTCAGAACAAGAACTTGAACCAGCAGTAAGAGATCCTATGATGAGTTTTTTATTGTTGAATAAAGGTGAACCAGAAGAACCTTGTTCAGTAACACCTTTATTAGGGTTTGTTAGCCAATAAACATTGAAGTATTTATTAGCATAATAGCCAGAAGTAATTGTGGATACAGATTTAGGAAAGCTAATTTTTTTCCAATCGCCGCCAGGGTGATGAACCCCAGCACCAACAGAAGCAGCACCAGATCTATCCCAACCAGCAAAAACTATTTTATCGCGATATAGAGCTCCAAGAAATCCTGTGATTTTTAAAAGAAGAAAGTCGGAATTTGCAGCGTAATTACTGGAATTTGTTGATGAACGTGCAACGATAGTGCCACCATTAGCAGAATAGTTAGAAGTTCCGCTGTTACCACCACAAACAGATGTTTGATAGTTGAAATAAAAACGGTGAGTTTGGTCTGATGCAGAAACACAATGGTTTGCAGAAAGAACGTATGGAGTCTTATCCATACGCACATTGTTAATAATTGCTCCAGAACAGAGAGATGTAAACCAGCCACCTTCAGATGGAACGTATGCTGTGATTGAGATTAGAACTACAGAGTTGATAGGGTCTTCCCAGCCAGCAGCATCAGGACAAACAACATCGATGTGGCAATTTCCTTCTGCGTTGCCGTGAGGACCTCTATCGCTTTTGCTAACATTGAGGAAATCTCTATAAGTGTGCATAATACCAGCAATTCTTATTTCACCAGAAAACTCAGCATTGTTAGGTTCGAAATATTCAACAATAACTTCATCACCAATAATTTCGTCAGAAACAACTTTCCCCACTTCTTGAATGTCGGCATTTGTATAAGGACCGAAAACTTGTTCGTGATCAGGAGTGTAAATGAATAGTTTTCCCTCTTTTGGGAGATTGAATTTATCGAATATCAAACTCATCATTACAGCATTCTTAGAATCGAATTTTACACGCCATAACTTACCTTCACTAAGAATATCTATTCTACCACAGTTTGTTAAAGTATAACTGACATCGTGTCCTACGGCAACTCTCAATAATTTTGTATCCTCTTTTCTTGCCTCATCTTCAGTTAGCAATTTTTCATTATCAATAGTTTCAAGAACAATCTCATCAATATTGTATGAAATACTTCTATGTGTGAAAGAATATGGATATTCTTTTGTGGTTTCTTGAGCAAAAATTTGGAAGAACCCGAGCATAGATAATGCTGAAATGATAAATAATTTCTTCATTAGTTTTATATTTACAATTTTGGGCTGCAAAGTTAAAAAAATAATGTAATTTTGCAACCGAATTTTATAAGTTGATTTTACAGAGTATTTTATGGCAATAAAGAAGAAAGTTAAATATGAAGGAGTTCCTTTTGAAGGGAATATAGAGGAGTTGATAATTCAAGCTCTTATTGAAAAACAAGGAATTGACGTTAGATGTATTAACCTTAAGAAGATAAATCATGTATTTTTCGACTATTTTATAGTTTGTACAGGAAATTCAAAACCTCACGTTGAAACTTTATGTGATTTTGTTCAACATCAGACTCAAAAAGTTGCAGGTGTAAAACCGTTACACGTTGAAGGTTTAGAGAATAAAGAATGGGTTCTTCTTGACTATTTTAATGTTATTGTTCATGTTTTTCAACCTGAAGCGCGAGAATTTTACAGTATTGAGTCTTTATGGGGAGATGCTGAAGTTCAGAACTTTTAATTTTTGAGTTAAATATGGCAGAAACCGATCAAAATAAGAATAAAATACCAGATTTTTTTGGTCAAGATAATAAAAAGAAAGGTAATAAGCCTAAGTTTAATTGGGCTTTGTTTTATGTGCTTATTACGATACTTTTGATAGGTGTATATTTCTTCTATCCAAATGCTTCTCTAATAGAGGTAGATGATGTGGAGTTCAATCGGATGGTTGAGAATCAGGATATTGACCGTGTTGAATTTGTTAAAAAAGATTCTCGTATAAACATATTTTTGAAAAAGGATGCATTGGAGAATAAGCCTACTTATGAAAAAGTAAAGGATAATGTTAATGGTCCACAATATTATTTAATTGTAACCGATTTACAAGTTTATAACGAAAACCTTCAAGAATTTAAAAAGCAGTGTATTCAAGAGCGAATTTCTCAAGATAGCACGCTGGTGGCTACTGATTTGCTGAAGGAGTATAACTTTGCGATGAAACAAGATAATACTCAAAGATGGGGATTTGAGGTTATATTTTGGATACTTCCTTTTGCTTTCATAATTATGCTTTATTATTTTTCAATGCGTTCAATGCGTGGTTCTGCAGGAATGGGCGGAGGGAGCAATATTTTTAATATTGGGAAATCTCGAGCACAGGAGTTCGATGGAAATTCAGGACAATTGGTAACATTTAAAGATGTTGCGGGTCTTGAAGGAGCTAAATTTGAAATTGAAGAGGTTGTGGATTTTCTTAAAAATCCTCAAAGATATACTGTTTTAGGCGGCAAAATCCCCAAAGGGGTACTCTTGGTTGGTCCTCCAGGAACAGGTAAGACATTGTTAGCAAAAGCCGTTGCTGGTGAAGCAAAAGTTCCTTTTTTTTCCCTATCAGGTTCCGATTTTGTTGAGATGTTTGTTGGAGTTGGAGCATCTAGGGTGCGAGATCTTTTTAAGACAGCGAAAGAGAAAGCCCCTTGTATAATATTTATTGATGAAATAGATGCTATTGGTCGTGCAAGAGGCAAAGGTGCATTGTCGAATGCAAACGATGAGCGCGAAAGTACTCTCAATCAACTTCTCACTGAAATGGATGGCTTTGGAACAAACGCTGGAGTTATCATAATGGCAGCTACAAATCGTGCTGATATACTTGATAGAGCTTTGCTAAGAGCTGGTCGTTTTGATAGACAAATTCATGTTGAACTACCTAATCTGAACGAGCGTAAAGAAATATTTGGCGTACACGTAAGAAATCTTAAACTTGGCTCTGATGTTGATTTAGAATTTTTTGCTAAACAAACTCCAGGTTTTTCAGGAGCGGATATTGCTAATGTTTGCAATGAAGCTGCACTTATAGCAGCCAGAGGAAATAAAAATGCTATTGAGAAAGACGACTTCCTCGCTGCTGTTGATAGAATTATCGGTGGTTTGGAACGTAGAGGAAGTGTTATATCTCCAGAAGAAAAGAAAACTATTGCATACCACGAATCAGGACACGCTTGCGTTAGTTGGATGCTTCGTTATGCTTCTCCATTAGTGAAAGTTACCATCGTGCCACGCGGTAAAGCACTCGGCGCAGCTTGGTATCTCCCAGAAGAACGCCAACTTACTACCTACGACCAACTCGTAGATGAAATGACTGCAACACTTGGAGGTAGAGCGGCAGAAGAAGTTTTCTTCGGTAAAATATCAACAGGTGCTCTTAATGACCTTGAAAGAGTTAGTAAACAAGCTTATGCTATGATTGTCTATTACGGCCTTGATGAAAAGATTGGTAATGTTAGTTATTACGATTCAACAGGGCAACAAGAGTACGCTATGACAAAGCCTTATAGTGAAAAGACTGCGCAAGAAATAGATGAGAGAGTTCACCAATTGATAGAGTCATCGTATCAGAGAGCTGTGAATATTTTGAAAGATAATTATACTAAAGTTGAAAAGTTGGCTCAATTATTATTAGAGCGTGAAGTTATCTTTACGGAAGATGTGAAAGATATTCTTGGCGAGCGTCCATTCTTACTTGAAGAAGGAAAAGAAGAAGTTGAAAACGCAAAAGATGAGTTAAATGTGAATATAAAAACTGAATAAGAATGGCCTCAGATTTGATGAATTTTGTTTCCGATAAGGAATATATTAGGCGAGTAATTAAAAATCCAGCTTCACATACAAATTTACAAGAAGGATTACCGTCTAAACAACTTTTTACTCCAATAGATAACCTTGCTATGGAGTTTTGGAGAAATTTTCAAGAAAAAGGTGGTCAAATTCTAAAATGTGATAATTCTCAAGAACGAATCTCTTTTCTTCAAAAATTGGCCAAGGCTCAACAATATAATTTTGTCTTAAGTACTCATCCTAATATTTCTAAAGAACTTGAATCGCTGCATATCAATTATGTTAATTCAATTCCAGTGAATAATAATAACGTGGATGCTGTTATAGCTTTGTCAACAACCCTTGTGGCGCGCAACGGTAGCATAGGTTTTACTCAGCCAGTTTCTCGTTTTCTAACATTATCAAATATTGCGAAGGATTTGATTGTGATTTCACGAATGCGCGATATTGTACCAGATATTGAAGATGCACTCGTAAAGAATAAGAAAAACGCAGAAGATGCAGGACTTGAGTTTTTAACTCCAAAACCTGTTTTAGCACAGCCCGACAATGATCAAAGAACACCTCGAACTCCTCGAATAATTTTATTACTTCTAAGCGAAAATGAATCAAAAAACCACTAACCTTTTAATTAGAACGCTCTCAGGGATTGTTTATGTAGCACTAATGGTGCTTTCGATATACACTATATGGATAGCTTTACCACTTTGTTTCTTTTTAGTTTTTGTTTCTCTTTATGAGTTTGCAGATATTTTAGAACAGAGTAATCAAAAATTTAAAGGATCGCTGTCATTTTTGTTTTCAGCCGCACTTTGTGTTTTAAGTTTATTGACTTCTATGGTATATTTTCAATCCTATAATGTTTTTATTTTATTCTCAATAGCTTTATTAGCTTTAGTTATACCAGAACTAATCAATAAAAGTGAAACGCCAATGGAGAGAATCGCTCTTTCATTTTTTTCTCAATTTTGGATTGTTATACCGTTAGGTTTTCTTTTTATACTTTGGATACCAATGCAGCCTGTTCAAGTATTGGCGTATTTTATTATTATTTGGGCATCAGATACCTTTGCCTACGTTGGAGGAACGCTTTTTGGCAAGCACAAATTAGCCGAAAAAATATCTCCAGGAAAGACTTGGGAGGGTTTTATTATAAGTTGTATTCTAACGGTTGCATTAGCAATAGCATTATATCATATACCTTATTTTAAGGATGCAAATATGAATCTCTGGAAATGGATCGTTTTTGCTCTAACTGTTGAGGTTTTTGGTCTTTTGGGCGACCTAATGGAGTCTCTATTTAAACGGAAAGCAAAAGTAAAAGACAGCGGAAAAATAATTCCAGGTCACGGAGGAGTGCTTGATCGTCTTGATTCAATACTTTTTTCTGCTATACCTGTATTTTTATTTTGTCATAGTTGTTAGATTTATCTAAGATTATCATCAAAAAGACAGAGGCTGAAACACAATAAATGATTCAGCCTCAGAGTATTAGTAAAACTAAATAGAAAACTTATAATCTATCAATACAATTCAAATCGCTAAAAGCAACTTTCAAACGTTCAACCATTGATTTCTCACCTTCGCGCAAGAATTGACGAGGATCGTAATATTTCTTATTAGGTTTATCATCTCCTTCAGGATTTCCTATTTGAGATTGCAAATAGGCCTCATTCTTCTTATAATAATTCATAACACCTTCCCAGAAAGCCCATTGTGTATCTGTATCGATATTCATTTTGATAACACCGTAACCGATAGCTTCTTTGATTTTTTCAGGCTCGGAACCAGAACCACCGTGGAAGACGAAGTTTACAGGATTCTCTTCAGTGTTAAATTTCTCTTGGATATATTTTTGTGAGTTATGAAGAATGATAGGTTCCAACTTAACATTACCAGGTTTATAAACCCCGTGAACATTACCAAAAGATGCTGCAATTGTAAAGTTTGGACTTATCTTCATTAGCTCTTCGTATGCGTATGCAACGTCTTCAGGTTGAGTATAGAGCCGTGAACTATCGATTCCAGTATTATCCACGCCATCCTCTTCACCGCCAGTAATACCGAGTTCTATTTCTAAAGTCATCTCTATTTTAGACATTCGTTCTAAATATTTTTTACAAATCTCAATATTGTCTTTGAGTGATTCTTCAGAAAGATCAAGCATGTGAGAACTGAAGAGAGGTTTTCCATTTTCTTTATAGAATTCTTCGCCAAAGTCGAGAAGACCGTCGATCCAAGGGAGAAGTTTTTTTGCAGCGTGGTCGGTATGAATTACAACAGGAACTCCATACATTTCTGCAAGGCGATGAATATGCAACGCACCAGAAATAGAACCCTGAATTGCAGCAGCTTGGTTGTCGTTGCTTAAGGATTTACCAGCACAAAAAATTCCACCACCGTTTGAAAATTGAATTATCACTGGAGAATTTACAGCCTTAGCTGCCTCCATCACTGCGTTAATAGAATCTGTTCCTACTACGTTAACTGCAGGAAGAGCAAATTTACTTTCTTTAGCAATTCTAAAAATCTCTTGCAAGTTTTTACCATAAACCACACCTGGTTTAACCTTTGATAATATTTTTTCTGACATAATCTATTTTATTGTTTGTTCGTTGATTTTTTTCTTCTTTTCTTTTCTTCGTTTTATTATCCACGAGACTAATTCTGCGCCAAGAGTAAAAGCGGTAATAATTGTAGATTTATCGCTATCGTTTTTTTTATTTCCAATAGGTAAAATACGAGCCATATTAGAAATTTCGGAGATAGAGAAGTTGTCTCCGAAGCGTTTAACACTTTTTAACCCGTTCCAAATTTTTTTTAGAGTATCCAAATCATCATGATAAGCATCTAAATCTTTACTTAATTTGTGTTCTTGGAGTTTAATATTAGCTTTGAGTTGTTCTTTACGGATAGTTATTTCATCGAGATTGTTAATAGGAGCTTTATTCTTCATAGTTGCCTCCTTTCATATTATCATGATTTTTGGAGAAATCGTTATTTTTTTTAGAATCAATCTCTTCAAGTTTGTCTTGATATAGGATACGGCTAAACTTGCGTATTAAAGGCTTTACAAATAGGATATCTTTTTTTGATAGCACAAATATAATTATACCTACGAATAGAGAACAGATTATTGTATAAGCCCACGCTTCACCGATTGCTAAAGAAAGCCATCTAATAATAGCGGATGAAAGATAGATAAGCACAACTAAGGCGCACACAACAACTATTAACATTGAGATGATAACAGACAAAAGTTGTGTGGATTTTTCCAAAAACTCAAGTTTCAAAAGTTCGTAACGTTGGGAAAAATAGGCTTTAGTATCATTCCATGTTTTCTCGTTGCGCTCCGAATTTTTGGCAAACTTTCCTAAAATATCCATTTTAGAATCTTTTAGAATTTATAACTTAATCTTGCATCTCACCTGAGAAGTCGTCATCGTCAATATCAATATCGAATCCAGAAGAAGCGCAAGCTCTTTTCTTTTTGAGTTGCTCAATAAGTCTGTCGATTTCTTCACGAGACATCTTTTCAGATATAGTCTTAGTAATTTCTTTACCTTTTTCTGTTGTTAACAACAATGTAATTCCTGTAGCTACAGCGGCACCTGCCACAAATGCTAAAATTTCAGAAGCTTTCATAATTTTATTTTTAATGTTTGTTAGTATATTTATTGATAATTATTTACCTACATTGTATCCGATACGTTCAACAGATTCAATTTGGTTTATTTGTCTGATTTGTTCAATTAGATTATTCAGAGCTCTGACGCTTTGAACATATAACATCAAAGTACCAGTGAAGACACCACTTTTAGTCTCAATATTTAGCGACCGTATATTGAGGTCCATTTGTGAAGTTACAACATCAATAAGTTCTTTGATAATTCCCTTTCTGTCAAAACCTTTAAGTCGCACACCAGACAAGAAAGAAATATCTTGGCCTTTTCTCCATTTTGTTTTAATAATACGATTTCCAAAGCGAGACATTTGTGAGATCGCGTTAGGACAATTTGTTTGATGAACAACAATTCTATCGTCAGCAACTTGAAATCCCACAACATTATCACCATGAACAGGGTTACAGCAATCAGCCAAAACGTACTTAATTTGCTCATAATCACCATCCAACATAAAAGCATTAGGGGTGAAATTGAGTTGTTCTTCGATCAACTGTTCTAAGGGTTTATTATCAATTTCTTGATAAACCTTATGTTGGAAGTCGGCCAATTCTTTAGGATTGTTAAAGGATAATATTTTGGCAATCTTATTTTTAGTAATTTTTTTAGATACGATAGCATTCCAGAAAGATTCTGGGCTTTTTTCTAAAGAGGCTTCCATAATTTTGTTAAGAATCTCGGCAGAATAATCAATTCCAAGTTCTTTAAGATATTTAGAGAGAATATCTTTACCGGAGGCTATTAGTTTTTGTTGTTCGTTTCTAAAAAAATCTTTAATACTTCTGCGCGCTTTAGGAGTTTGCACAAAATCAAGCCAATCAACTTTAGGGAATTGTTTTTTAGAAGTTATAATTTCAACTTGGTCTCCATTATTGAGGACTTTATTTACAGGTGCAATGTTATAGTTTATTTTTGCGCCAATACAATGGTCTCCTAAATTAGTGTGTAGAGAATAAGCAAAATCTAAAACAGTTGCGCCTTGAGGTAGAGTTTTCATATCGCCTTTAGGTGTGAAGACATATATTTCTTTAAGTCCGAGATTAAGACGTACTTCACTTAAGAAATCAAGGGCGTCAGCATCTTTACTATCGAGGATTTCGCGGGTGCGAGCTAACCAATTTTCAAGGCGGTTGCTGATATCTTTGTCTTCAATTTCATCATCATCTTTGTATTTATAATGAGCCGCGAGTCCTTTTTCAGCAATTTCATCCATTCTTTTAGAACGAATTTGAACCTCAATCCAGCGCCCTGTTTTACTCATTGCAGTAACGTGCAGTGACTGGTATCCATTAGGTTTAGGGTGTGTTAGGAAGTTCCTATCGCGCATAGGATTCGTTTGATATAGGCTACAAATTATATTGTATATACGCCAACAAATTTCAAATTCTTGTTCAATAGGGCTATCGAATACAAATCTAACGGCAAAAATGTCATAAACATCTTCAAAGTTAATTTGTTTTCTAATCATTTTATTGTAAATAGAGGCTATAGACTTTGTGCGGCTATTTATTTCAGCGTGTATAGCAACTCTTTCAATTGCTTCTTTAATAGGAGCAACAAATTCAGGAATCAGAGTAGCGCGTTCTTTTTCAGAATCTTTTAGTTTATCTGCGATAGTAAAATATTCTGTGGGGTTAGTGTAACGCATTGCGTAATCCTCTAGTTCACCTTTGATAGAATATAGTCCGAGACGATGAGCAAAAGGAACATAAAAATATGATGTTTCGGAAGCAATTTTTAGTTGTTTTTCTGGAGGCATCGAATCTAATGTGCGCATATTATGAAGGCGATCCGCCAATTTTATCAAAATAACACGAACAT
The DNA here is from genome assembly GCA_902797625.1 of uncultured Bacteroidota bacterium. Lineage (GTDB taxonomy): Bacteria > Bacteroidota > Bacteroidia > Bacteroidales > WCHB1-69 > F23-D06. The sequence continues at coordinate 27,412 of CADBTU010000001.1, forward strand.
CCTTAGACATAGATAGAAAAATCTTTTTAAAATTCTCAGCTTGAACAGAGATATTTTGATTATCTACGACAAGGTCGTCAATTTTTGTCAGCCCATCAATGATATTTGCCACCACATCGCCGAAGAGTTCTTTCATATCATCGAGAGTATATTCAGTATCTTCAACAACATCGTGCAGTAGTGCGCAGATTACAGACGTTGCACCGAGATTCATTTCGGCGCAGCAGATCATAGCAACAGCGATAGGGTGATAGATGTAAGGCTCACCGCTTTTGCGTCTTACTCCAAAATGAGCATTAGTGGCTAATATGAAAGCTTTCTTTATCAGCTTCATTTCCTCAGCAGTCGCTCTGTGATTCATAGTGTGCAACAATTCTGAATATTTGCGCACAACCATTTTATTCTCTAAAAACTCATTTGGAATATATTCGCCCATATCTATCTATTACTTCTCTTTGTTGCAAATATTATGCCTATTTAATAATGTTTTTATGTATGTCTATCTTACTATTACTTTTTTTATAACAACAGAGTTGTTGTCTGTAAATTTTATCATATAGCAGCCAGATTTTAAACCTCCGATATTAAAAGAGTTAACACCTTGGTTGATTGTTGAATAATATACTCTTCTTCCAGTCATATCGAAAATTTCACATAAAGATTGTGGGTTATCAGTGTTTGCAGTGATGTAAAACTGATGATTATCGATAGGGTTTGGATAGACTGTAAATGATGAATTGTTGTTATTAGAGTGTGAAGCAATACCTACTGTTTCTAAAGCAGCGAGTACAGCTTGGTAAGCATTAACTTTACCTTTACCGAAGCGTATCGAACCATATTGTTCGGTGAAAGAATCGTTATATGCAGTTTGAAGAATAATATCTTTAACTTGTTTAGAAGTGAGATATGGATTAGCTTGTAGCATTAACGCGGCAACGCCAGCAACGAAAGGCGCAGCCATAGATGTACCAGAAAGCGAAACAAAGCGATATGTTCGCTCGTTAAAATCGATAGACTTCATATAAGTACCATCGTAAGTGTTTGTATAACTTGATAAAGCAGAAACAATATTACTTCCTGGTGCTGAAATGTCAGGTTTAGATTCATCGTTAAAACCAGGACCAGCACTTGAAAAGTTTGCCAAAGTGCCTCCTGCGATTGCTCCAGATGGAGCTTGGAAACGAGCAGCGTGTGCAGCTACAGTAATAGCGCAATCAACATTTCCAGGTGTGCTAATTCCATATTTATTGTCTCCTGCAACCCAATTGGGTTCAGAATTAAGATTTCCAAAAGAACCTCCCCAATTTCCGTAGTTAGTTTCTATGTGAGCAACGTTCCATGCGTGAAACTCTCCTTCTTCAGCTGCTACAGAAATGGCAAACTTGTATTTGTTATTGGTAAATATTGTTAAAAGTGCTTTTGGACGATTGTTGTATGGATTAGAAGACTCAATGGTGTATGAATATCTAACAGTGTCGCTATTTATCAAAAGGAAAGTGTCGGTATTGCTGTCAAAATTTGTTGTAAAATATTGTGTTTGAGCAGCTTTAGAGAAATTGTTGTTCAAAACCATCAGAGAAAAGGAAAAAGAGGTATTTTCTGTATTCATCATAATTATATCCGAACCGATAGAAGAGTGTGGAAATATCACCAATGAGTTAATAGTATCTTGCTGTGTAAAAGAGTTTTGTAGATGAAAGTTTACATTACCATTATTACCAGCAGAAACAACAAACACAACACCGAGGTCGGTTAAGCGTTGCATTTCTTCAGCTAAAGGTCCAGTTCCATCCATATTATCAAGGTAGTAAAGTCCCCAACTCATGCTAATGACAAGTCGTTTGCCTTCATTTTGGGCAATATCATACATCCAACGCCACGCATCAATTACTTGTTGATCTGTAAGACTAACAGATACGAAAAGAAACTCAGCGTCAACAGCAACGCCTCTATATTGAGTTCCAGCACCTGCGCCCCCAGCAATACCTGCACAGTGTGTACCGTGATAAGCATAGTCATAAACATTACTAGTATCGCACTTGGCATTAAGAAGAGCCTCTTTACCGATAATTTCTGTTCCATAATTATAACCTTCAGGGGCTGGTCCAGAGTTTTTAAACTGATCCCAAGCGCGCAAGATACGATAATTAACCATATTAGTGTCGTAAAAAACAGGATGTGTGTAATCAAATCCCCAATCAGTAATACCAATAATCACCCCTTGTCCAGTAAATTCGTGCGGCAGGTCTATAGACATTCTCACGCTGTCGAGATGTGCATCGCCTGCTGCTCTATTCAATAGTATTTGGGCTTTTGATGTAATAGCAACTAAAATTGCAAATATCAAAAATATATTTCTCTTCATAACAAATTGATTATCTAATCTTTAATTCTAAAATTTAATATGTTTAAGAAATTTTTCAACTCAGGATTCTGTTCCATCATATTGCGAACCTTATCCTCAGTTGTATAAATCATTTTTTTCTTTTCGTGTTCGTGAATCACAAACTCTACATTTGAAATTTTGTTTTTGAACTGATCATTCCAGAAATTCATTATGGAATTTCGGCTCGCTTCTAACTGTTTTCTCTGAAAGTCGTTTTCAACATCAATTGTAATTATTTCGTTCTCATATTTAGGAAGATAGTCTTTTAATTGATGGTAGAAAGCTGGTTTTTTAGAAAAGAGAGTGTCAACGGTTTTATTCCAGCAAGATTCAAAAGATTCATCTTCAGAACATTTTTCTGTTGTTTCTATTTCTGATTCTGGATTATTTTGTGGTTCCTCAGAAGATGTAACGTTTTGACTAATTTGAGGTTGTGTTGATGGTTGTAGATTGTTTTGTAAAAGTTGTTGAGATTGTGCCACAACAGTTCCTATGTTAGGAATAGGTTTTATAGGTTGTACTCCTGAGTAGCGCAGAGCTTGTCCAGAAGCTTGAGGTTCTAAGGGGGTGCGCATATTGAGCGAATCCCTTGCGGTGGAACCTTCCGCACCGTTTGAGTTATCGTCGCTCCTGCGATTGCCTGACGTTCTTTACTCTGTATAGATAATTAGCATTTATCTGCATTAAACAAAGTTCCACAGAGAGTCTCTTGTTATTAGACGACTTGTAATTAAAATCGCATTGGTTTGCCAGTTCAAGTGCGCGTGTGAGCAACATAGGGTCAGCTTTCTGTGATTGTGTGAAAAGTCGTTGCTTTACAGAATCCGAAACTTGCAAGAGTTGTATCGTAGAAGGATTTTTAGCAATAAGAAGGTTACGAATATGAGAGGCTAATCCAGATATAAAGTTTTGAGGGTCAAATCCATTGGAAATAATTTGATCTAACAGGAGAAGAGCGTCGCCAATATTTTCACTAAAAACTTTATCTACAGCCTCGAAATAGTTGTCAACATCAAGAACATTAAGATTTTTGATGGTTTCTTTATAAGATATATTTTTTCCGAGGAAGCTCACTTGTTGGTCAAAAATTGACAAGGCGTCACGCAGTGCTCCATCGGCTTTTGCTGCCATCACACGTAGGGCATCTTCTTCAACTTCTATATTTTCTTGCTCTGCAACATATTTCAGGTGCTTAACAATATCATTATCCAAGATACGCTTAAAGTCGTAAACTTGACAACGCGATAGAATTGTTGGTATAATTTTGTGTTTTTCGGTTGTGGCGAGGATAAACTTTACATTAGCAGGGGGTTCTTCTAACGTTTTAAGAAAAGCATTGAAAGCTTGAGCAGATAGCATGTGAACCTCATCTATGATGTACACCTTAAACCTAGCGTTAATAGGAGGGATTCTAACATCATCAACCAACTCTCGTATATCATCTACTGAGTTATTTGAGGCAGCATCTAATTCAAAAACATTAAATGAGGCAGAATTATTGAATGCCTTGCAAGAATCACATTCGTTGCATGGTTCGAAATCATCAGTGAGATTCAGACAGTTCAGAGCTTTAGCAAAAATTCGCGCACATGTAGTCTTACCAACTCCACGCGGACCGCAAAACAAAAATGCTTGTGCAATTTGATTGTTTTTTATAGCATTTTTCAGCGTTGAAGTTATAGTTTCCTGACCTACAACAGAACGAAATGTTGAAGGTCTGTACTTTCTTGCAGAGACAATAAAGTTATCCATACTCTCTTTTTCTTCAAGTTTTATAATTCCGCAAAGATACAATTTTATCTTTGAAATTTTCCAAACTTCATTAAACTTTTTGAAAAAAATCATGAACACCATATTTCGCTAAAAAAATCTTGCAGACTATATAATCGTTAATCCGACAGTTTATTTATTCTCCAACGGCTTATTTACAAATCATTTGTAAAATATCCTCAAATAAAGAAAATGTGGGTGTAAACTTTAAGATACTATAACAGAAAAATCTTAAATTTGCGGCGTTTATGTATATAACCATTAATTTATGAACGAATTATCCAATGCAGAAGCTCGAATTGAGAATCTTATAAATGAGATAAACCAACATAATTATAACTATTACATGTTGGATAATCCAACTATTTCAGACTATGAGTTTGATAAACTTTTGCAAGAACTCGTAAAATTAGAATCACAATATCCGCAATTCAGAAGAGTTGATAGTCCTACGCAGCGTGTTGGTGGTGAGATTAATAAGCATTTTCAAACCGCAGAACATATATATCCAATGCAGTCGCTTGGAAATACCTATTCTCGTGAAGATATTTTAGAATTTGATCGTAGGGTAGGGGAGTTAATATCAGAAGATTACGAGTATATTTGTGAGTTAAAATATGATGGTGTTGCTATAAGTTTGATTTATGAGGCAGGAACTCTCACGCGGGCTGTAACGCGAGGTGATGGTGTAAGAGGTGATGTTGTAACTGCTAATGTTCGAACTATTAAAACTGTACCTCTAAAATTACAAGGCGATTATCCTGATTTTCTTGAAGTGCGAGGCGAAATAATAATGCCATTTTCAAGTTTTGAAATGTTGAATGCAGAACGAGAAGAGGTTGGTGAACAGCCCTTTGCAAACCCAAGAAATGCTGCTTCTGGAAGTTTGAAGTTGCAAGATTCATCAATAGTTGCGAAGCGCGGTCTTGATTTTAAATTATATTTTGCACTTGGTGAAAATCTCCCAGAAAACAACCATTTCGATCTCCTTCAAAAACTTCATTCTTGGGGCTTTAAGAAACCTGATGTACTTGAAAAACAAAAAAAATTGGAAGGAGTTTTTACTTTCATAAACTATTGGGATGTAGAACGTAAAAATCTTCCATATCCAATTGATGGAGCGGTAGTTAAAATTAACAATTTTTTGCAGCAACAACAGATTGGCGCAACATCAAAGAGTCCACGTTGGGCAATTGCCTACAAATTTAAAGCGGAGCGTGTTTCAACTCGATTGTTAAGTGTTGATTTTCAAGTTGGAAGAACAGGAATTGTTACGCCAGTGGCGAATCTTGAGCCCGTTTCTCTCGCTGGAACTATAGTGAAAAGAGCCACTCTTAATAATTATAGTTTTATAAAAGATTTCGATATACGTTACAATGACTATCTTTTTGTAGAGAAAGGAGGTGAGATAATTCCGAAAATAGTGGGTGTAGATTTTGATAAGCGCTTGTCTGATTCTCAACCTGTTTTTTTTATTACAGATTGTCCAGAGTGTGGTACAGCTTTAAAACAGACAGATGGAGAATCAGGGATTTTTTGTCCTAATGCTGAACACTGTGCCCCTCAAATAAAAGGACGTCTCGAACATTTTATATCTCGAAAGGCTATGAATATTGACTCGTTAGGCGAGGGTAAGGTAGATATGCTTTTCGCAAACGGGTTAGTTAGAAATGTTGCAGATTTTTATTCACTATCTTCTGAACAACTTATAGGGCTTGAGAAAGTGATAGAGAATGAGGATGGCAAAACTAAAACTATTTCATTTCGCGAAAAAACAGTAGCAAACATTTTGTTAGGAATTGAAGAATCTAAAAAAGTACCTTTTGAACGTGTGCTTTTTGCGTTAGGTATTCGCTTTGTGGGTGAAGTTACAGCGAAGAAAATAGCGCGTCATTTTACCACAATGGATGTTGTTGCTAATGCTACTAAAGAAGAGTTGATGTTGGTTGAAGATGTGGGCGAGCGCGTTGCAGAGAGTATGATAACATTCTTTAATAACACAGATAATCTTGAAATTTTGATGCGCCTTAAAGATGCTGGTTTGCAATTTGAAATATTGGCGGATAATACATCTGCATCTAATAAATTAGAAGGTAAAACAATCGTTGTTAGCGGAGTTTTTACAATTTCTCGTGAAAAAATAAAAGAAATTATAGAGCAGAATGGAGGGAAAAATACGTCTTCAATATCAAAAAGCACCTCTTTTGTACTTGCTGGCGATAAAATGGGACCAGAAAAACGTAAAAAAGCTGAAAGTTTAGATATTCCTATAATCACTGAAGATGAGTTCTGGAAAATAATTGGTGAAATATAAGAGAAACCATTGAAAATCAAATAATTTGAATTATAAAAGTCATATTTTCACACTCTTTTACAAGAGCAAAGCGAATAATTCCGTTTTTTTTATAACTTTGCCATTTTGTGAAACGATAAACAATTAAGAACTAAAACTTTAAAAATGAAAGCATTAGTAAGTATTATTATGGGGAGCACGTCGGATATGCCAGTTATGGAGGCGGCTTTTAAGTTTTTGGATAGTCAAGAAATTCCATTTGAGGTGTTAGCGTTGTCAGCGCATCGCACCCCAGACGAGGTTGCAGAATATGCCAAAAATGCTCATTCAAGAGGTATTAGAGTTATTATTGCGGCTGCGGGTATGGCAGCGCATCTTCCAGGTGTAATTGCAGCTATGACTCCGCTACCAGTTGTTGGGGTTCCTATTAAATCCTCATTCGATGGATTAGATGCAACGTTGTCAATGCTTCAAATGCCTCCAGGAATTCCTGTTGCAACAGTTGCCGTGAACGGTGCTCAAAATGCCGCTATCTTAGCCCTCCAAATACTCGCAGTGAACGACACTCAAATGCTTGATAAAGTTGTGAATTTTAAATCTTCATTAAAACAAAAAATCGTAAAAGCAAACGCGGAACTTGCAACAACAATATATAAATTTAAAACCAACTAACAAATTGTTATGTTTAATGTCTATTCGGCATCAGCAGGCGCGGGAAAAACATTTCATCTTGTATTAGACTTCCTATCTATTTGTTTTAAAAATGAAAAGAATAGGTTTTTACAAATGAAAAATCGCCATGACTTCCAATGTAAATCTTGCGATGGCTATCGCTCAATATTAGCTATAACATTTACAAATAATGCTGGTGCAGAAATGAAAAGTCGTATTTTAGAACGTCTTAATGACTTTGCTTTCGCGACGTCCCTCTCCGAAGTAGGAAAAGCTGAATTTGAAATCCTGCAAAAAAAAGTTTTTGGAGATACTCTTGTCCCTCAGGAAGAGTGTTTTATCTTTTTCAATAGATGCTCACGAATGTTGCTTCACAACATTCTCTACGATTACGCCCAGTTTAGCGTTTCTACTATCGACAGCTTTATACAACGAGTTATTAGGTCCTCTGCTCTATATCTTGGATTGAGTATGAATTATGCTGTTCAAATAAAACTCGATGAGTTCTATAGAAACTCAATAGAACAGTATATTGCTCAATTGCCCATTGACAAGTCTCAATTTAAGGTTGTTGTTGATGAGTTAGGGCGACAATTAGAGGACGAAGGTGCTGCAAATCTTAGAGGATTTCTTAGAAAAAGTTTAAATACGATTTACAAAGATTCTGAAAAAAGTCATAATTTTGTTGCTAATAATCTTAGTTTTGATGAGATTTCAAAACTAATTAAATCTTGGAATAAGGAAATCTATTGTTTTAGGGAAGATTATAAGAATAAGTTGCCACAAATAATGCTTAGAATTTCCAATGATGCTGCAAAATTCTTCCAAGAAGCTGTGTCGAAAGGTTTGGAAATAAGTGGAAAATCAAGAGGTTGGGATATTCCATTTCAAGAATTGGCACACAACGAAACCTTTTGGTTAAATTTAAAAGAAGGCGGATACGATAAAAGCAAATTCTTGAAAAAAGTATTCAATCCCCAAAAGATCTTTAATACTACGAAAGACGAGCAAACTTTTAATTATTATTCAGAAAAAATTTCGGAACTACACAATGAAACTATTTCTGTTCTAAATGATTATGCTAATCGCTATTATACATATTCTATTCTTTCGCGAAATTCTAATTCACTGCTTGTTTTAACTTCACTACGCGAGAAAATGGAAATATTAAAATATAAAACGAATACATTCTTCCTTACTGAAAGTAACCCACTGATTTATGATGAGATCAATTCTTATTCACAAGGTCAGCAGATATTTGAAAAATTCCATAATTATAAACATTTCTTTTTAGACGAATTTCAAGATACGTCTTTTATGCAGTGGGAAGATCTAAAACCTCTATTACTTGAAGCACTAAGTAATGATGGAACTGTTACTGTTTTTGGCGATGTGAAGCAATCTATATATAGGTTTAGAAATGGCGATGTGAAACTACTCTATAATTTGATGGATTATAATCGTTTAAAAAATGAAGAAAAAGCTATTTCTAAGATTATCACCGAGGACAATTTTAATGCCATACCTTTAGATACCAATAGACGCTCGCTTCCAAATGTTATTGATTTTAATAATAGATTTTTCGATTTTTATGCAAATGCCATAGACAAAGGAGACTATTTCTCTGAAGTTAAACAAAATAAACCTGAAGATAAAAACGAGGGTGCTGTCTTTGCTATTCTTTTTGATAAAGATTCCCCACATCTTGATTTATCTTGTTATAAAAATGATACAAACTCGTTCTTCTTGGAAAATTATTATAGTGAACTATCTAAAACTTATTCATATATGGTTTATTCTATCTATGATGCGCTGAATAGAGGTTATAATTACAGCGACATAATGGTTTTAATGTCTGGTAATGATAAATGTAAAGAGTTTGCCAATATTTTGATGACTGCCTGTATTCCAGTAGTTACTACCGAGTCGTTATCTATTGCCGATAATGAAGCAGTTAGTGTAATAATTGCTACTTTGAATTATTATTTGTATCCTAAAGACACAGTCAATCAAGCAGTAATATTAAAGTATTTATCTAAAAAAAACAATATTGACTTTATTGATGGCCTATTATTCTCAGATGTTTTTGAGGAAAAATTGAAAAAAATAGGATTTGATGATTTTCAATTCAGAATAGAAAGAATTCTAAAAAATCCTATATTATTTGCGATAAAAGATTTGATAGCATTTTATGAATTTGGAGTTGAAAATAATCCTTTTTTGTCTGATTTTTTAGATTTAGTGGCGGATTTTCAGCAGCAAAATATTGCAAATTTGAAACATTTTCTCCAATATTGGAATGATTTAGTGTTTGATAAAACTATTCCTACACTATCATTGCCAAAAGGTCATAATGCTGTTCGTGTTATGACCATTCACAAATCTAAAGGATTGGAATCACCTATCGTTATAACTTATTGCAAAGATGCTTCTAAAGGTCAAAGTACAAATATTTGGGTAAACAAAGATAATGTTTTTTGCTCAGTCCCTTATGAAAAGAATATGCTATATTCTGAATTCAGAAAAGAGTATGAGCAAGAAAAAGATGATATTATGCTTGATAAGTTAAATAAGTGGTATGTGGATTTTACGAGAGCTAAAGATATTTTATACCTTATAACAACAAAACCATCCAAAAATCCTAACTCCGACAGCAAAAATGTGAGTTCCTTTTTGTCATTTTTTGTAACAAATCAATTTCAAAGTAAGGATGATGTAATATATATTTGGGGTAATGAAAATCAGAGAAAAGCAACTTCTAAAAAAGAAAAATCTAAAAGTGCATCTTTTGACATGGCTTTCTCTAGATTCAGTTTTTATGGTGATGATAAGATAAAAATAACTGAATCATCTGAAGATGAGGCAAGGTCTTTAGGAAATGATATTCATTTAGCTCTTCAAAAAATTAGAGTATTTCCTCGAAACGAAGAAGAAATAGACGTATTACTTGCCCGACAACCGCTATTTTTGCGTGAAAAACTGAGAAATGTCTTTCAACAGATAATTGAAAAAAATGAATTTTATCAATATTTCTTTGTTGATGAAGACGATATTGTTAAAAATGAAGCTGAAATAGTTTTGAAAGATGGCACCACAAAAAGACCTGATAGAATTGTCTTTAAGAATGACCACGTTATGATAATAGACTATAAAACAGGTAAGGAATTTGACGAAATTTACAGAAAACAGCTAAATTTTTATAGAGAAAGTCTGTTTGAGATGGGGTTTGAAAATGTTAAAGCTGAGGTTCTTTATTTGAAAGTATAGTCGTTAAATTATTAAGTCTCAATAAATAGTGCCTTAAATTTGATAATTTAGGATACAATTATAACAAAATATCACAAAAGCTACGGTTTATTCAAAGAACGGTTGAGGGGTTAAAGTTTTTAATTGCACAAATAATAAGGGATATAATTATTGTATTGTTCTTTAAATGAAAATTGTATATTTGCGGTTTGAAATTTTGATAAATATATTTGAGAAACTATAATTTTATTAAAAATGAGTGAAGTTGTTGTAAATCGCTATTCAGAGGAAGATTTAGAAGAGTTTAGAATCCTTATTGAGAAAAAGATAGAGGAGGCTAAGAAAAATCTTGAGGTATATCAAGATGCATATAGTGGCTATGGAAACGACACCAAAGACACAGCTCCAACGTTCAAAAATCTGGAAGAAGGTAACCAAGTTCTTTCAAAAGAAGAAAATGGTCGTTTGATGCAACGTTTGCAAAAACACATCGCTAATTTAGAAGCTGCTTTGGTTAGAATTGAGAACGGAACATACGGTGTTGACAGAATCACAGGAAAGCTTATTCCCAAAGAACGTTTAAGAATTGTGCCTCACGCAACTTTGGATATAGATACAAAATTGCAAGAAAAGAAGAAATAAGAAGTCTAAACAAACTAAAAAGTCAAAAGACTTCAATATGGGTAATAAAAACAAAAAGTACACAGCCATTTTTTGTGGTATAGTGGTGGTGCTTATTTTCATTGACCAGATTTTAAAGTTTTGGATCAAAACTCACATGTCCTTAGGGAGTACAATTCCTTTGCTTGGAAATTGGTTTAATCTCCATTTCGTTGAAAACGAAGGTATGGCATTTGGGATAAGTTTTGGACAACAAATAGGTAAGTTGAGTTTATCGATTTTACGCCTTATTCTTGTAGGACTTTTGGTTTGGTATTTTTTTAGACGTTTAAGAGATGATAAAATAGATGGAATTGTTTTAACAATATTTTGTCTTGTTGTTGCTGGTGCTTTAGGAAACATCATTGATAGTTTATTCTATGGTTTATGTTTTACAGAAAGCTCTTATTTTAACATTGCTCAGTGGTCGCCAGGAAATGGATATGCTCCGTTTTTCTTTGGAAAAGTGGTTGATATGTTCTATCTTAGACTCTTTCCTATTCCTGATAAATTCCCTATTTGGGGAGGTTCTTATTTTTTTCCTGCAGTATTTAACTTTGCCGATTCTTGCATCACTATTGGTATATTTTTAGCACTTATTTTCAATAAAAAAATTTTCAACGATATAGAAAATACTGAAATTTCAAATGAAACAATCAATAATCAAAAACAGTAATATGAAATTTTTAACATTTGTAAAAAAACAACTACTTGCTTTAGTTGTTTTAGCTTTCACAGCTTCAACTTTCGCAGTAAACCCACCTGATGAAGGAATGTGGTTGCCTATGTTTATTAAGAATTACAATTATCCACAAATGCAAAAGATGGGTTTGCAACTCACTGCTGAGGAGTTGTACGACATCAATAATTCATCTTTAAAAGATGCTATTGTGCAACTTGGTGACGGATTCTGCACTGGTGAGATGATTTCTCGTGATGGCTTAATGTTTACTAATCACCACTGTGGTTACTCTTCAATTGTTGAGCTTTCTACTGTTGAACACGACTATCTCAATAACGGTTTCTTCGCTATGAATAGAGAAGAAGAATTACCTGTAAATTTCCACGTTAATTTCTTGGAAAGAATGGAGGATGTTACAGAGATAGTTTTAGCAAAAGTTGATAGTAAAACATCCGAAGCTGACCGCGGAAAATATGTTGAAGAAGCTATCAAAAAACTCAGAAAAGAAAATTCAGGAGACGGACGTTATAAAGTTGTAATAAAACCTTTCTATGAAGGTAATGAATACTATATGTTCATCTATACTACGTACGAAGATGTACGTCTTGTGGTTGCTCCACCAAGTTCTATTGGTAAGTTTGGTGGTGATACCGACAACTGGATGTGGCCAAGACATACTGGCGATTTTACACTTTTCCGTATATATACAGCACCTGATGGTTCTCCAGCTAAATATTCTAAAGAGAATGTTCCTATGCACCCAAAACATTTCTTACCAATCAGCTTAAAAGGTTATCAACCAGGTGATTATACTATGATTTGGGGGTATCCTGGCACAACTAATCGTTTTATGACATCCTACGAAGTTCAAAATGAAATAGATATAAACGCGCCTGCTATTTACGAACCATTAGATGCAATTCTTCCTGTTATCCACGAAGCTATGGAGTCTTCTCAAAAGATTCATTTACAATATGCCGACAAACATGCTGGCCTTGCAAACTATTGGAAAAATCAACACGGCGAAGTGCAAAGTTTGAAAGCTCTTAAAGTTGTTGAATCTAAAACTAAAGAAGAGGAAGCTCTCACAAAGTGGATTAATGCTACGGCTTCAAGAAAAGAAAAATATGGCGACTGTTTAAAAGATATTGAAAGAATATGCAAGAATATTGATGGTGCTAAATATAAATCTGTTATAAATGCTAATCTTCTATTCTCTGCTTCTCCTACTATGCTTGCGACTCTTCGTCTGCAATCTCAAGTTTCGCTTGATAAAGGTGTGAAAAAATTTGATGATAAAAAAATCGAAAAATTACTTGCTTCATTTGATAATTATAACAATGATACTGACCCTACTACAGAAGCAAAAATCATCGTCGCTTCTTTGAAAACTTGGAATAAACACAATGAAAATAACCGTCCAGATTTAACATTTTTTACCAAAAATTTCAAGGGGGACTATGCAGCTTTTGAAAAAGCTTTGCAAAATTCTATTTTTATCAGTAAAGACAACTTTAGGAATTTTGTGAATGCTCCTTCTAATAAAATTTTGCAAAAGGATGCTGCTTACCAATATTTTCAAGCTGTTTATCAATATGTGATGATGAACTCTTCTGTATTTAGTGAAGTGGAAAAATTGGATTTACCTCGTCGTAAATTTATAGCTGCTATCAAAGAAATGAAAGCATCAACACCTATTTATCCCGACGCTAATAGCACAATGCGTACAACTTTTGGTTCCGTTTGCGATTATTATCCTGCAGATGGTGTACATTATAGCTATTTTACTACAACCAAGGGCATTCTTGAAAAAGAAAAACCTGGTGATTTTGAGTTTGATGTTCCTGCAAAATTAAAACAACTTATCCAAAACAAAGATTTTGGCCAATATTTAGATCCAGATGGAACAATGCACGTGTGTTTCTTGTCAAACAACGACATTACAGGTGGTAATTCAGGAAGCCCAATTATGAATGGTAATGGTGAACTCATAGGTATAGCTTTCGATGGAAACTGGGAAGCTCTTAGTAGTGATATCGTATTCAATACTGAACTTCAGCGTTGCATAAATGTTGATATTCGCTACGTTATGTTTATTATTGATAAATTTGGTGGTGCTGGATATTTGTTGAACGAGATGGATATTAGAAAATAGTAATTTATAAGTACATATTACCTAC
>CADBTU010000002.1 GCA_902797625.1 uncultured Bacteroidota bacterium
AGGATGATTTTCCTGACAATATTGTCATGTCTCTTAATTATTAACAACAGTTATTCAAAAACTATATCTTTCAAAAGTAAGATATTATCTACAAATATTCCTATCAAATCAGTCGGTATTAAATTTGCTAGTAACTGTAAATTTCAAAATAATGTTGTAACTATTATCGATACTTCTATAAAAGTTGCTGAAAATATTGATTTCTTGTCAAAAAAAAACTTTACTGATAAAACAAAACATAATTCCTTTTCATTAGGATTTGGCTCTATTATTTCAAAAATAGAATCCTTTAGTCCAACATTAGAAATATGTTATGGCCGGAAATTATGGAAAGGTTTGGAATTGCATTTAGGTTATATGTATTCTTACTACAATCACAAAAATTACAATAGAACAATACTTGGTGGTTACGAATATTATGTTTATACACCAAGAATATCATCACAGTTCTTGTTTGTTGGGTTAAATTATAATTTTGGAGTATTAAGAAATTTTACAATTACTCCATTTTTCCAAGGTGGTGCTTCTTTTCATTCAATAAAGTATGATTTTCCTAAAGATTTGTCCTGTGATGTTTTTTCAAAAGGATGGTCATACACTTTTTCAACTGGTGTTAGAATGTCTTATGACTTTTCATTCTCATCGATTTTCATTTCTTACGGATATTACTTACCTATTCTATCAATGGAAATGACCCATGGACCATTTTTAACCTTGGAGGCGCCTTCAAGAAAGAGTTTCAATCTTTATCATCATGAAATAAAAATTGGGGTAGAATACAAATTTTAGTAAATATGAGTAGAAAATTCGTGCTTATTCTGGCAATAATTCTAAACTGTTCAACAAATTTGTTTTCACAATGTTATTATTACTACAAAGATAATAGGGTTAATATAGAAAGAAATAACAAATTAGTTCTCATATCAACTTTAGATACTGTGGTTTACAAGAGTAGCTATAGCTATTTTCAAGAATTTTATGAGCAAAATTCTAACGTGTCTTTAAAAAAATCAGATTATATCAGATTTGAAAAAACAGTAGAATTTAATGACTCTTTGTCAGAAAACCAATACATTCAGAGATGTCTTTCGTTAAAAAATACCAAAACAATAATTTGTCCATATTTCAGTATAAATGGCAAAGTAATCGGATCTTCCATCTATTTTTATGTTTGCTTATATAATCAGGCAGATACAATAGTATTAAAGGATATAGCCGACGAATATAAAATCCGTATTGTATGTCAAGATCTGTTCATGCCCAACTGGTTCACACTGGCTATCACCAATGAAAGTGCTATAAATGCTATAGAAGCAGCAAATATTTTTTATGAAACAGGATTTTTTAAGTATTCTGAACCTGATTGGAGAATAAATAAGTGTTTATTGAATGATGAATTATATCAGTCCCAATGGAATCTCTCAAACAAAGGACAGAATTGCGGAACACCAGCTGTTGACATAAATGTGGAATCTGCGTGGCAGCTAAGTCGTGGCGATAATATTGTTGTTGCTGTAATTGATAATGGTGTTCAACTGGATCATCCTGATTTGATTGAAAATATATATCCTGTAAGTTTTGATGCTGACACTTATTCATCAGGTAGTAGGATTTATGGAAACCATGGAACGCGTTGTGCAGGAATAATAGGCGCGGTACAAGATAATTCCATATGAATTTCTGGCATAGCCCCAAATTGTAAAATAATGTCAATAAGTCTTTCTTTAAAAGGGCATAACAGTACATCACAATATGTGGCGGCAATAAATTGGGCATGGAAGAATGGTGCAGATATTTTATCAAATTCATATTATATCCCAACTCATTCAGCATATATTGAAGAAGCTCTTGACAGTGCTGCAAATTACGGTCGTGGTGGATTGGGTTGCCCAATATTTTTTGCATCTGGCAACGATAACAGTTCAACAGTGGTTTATCCAGCATCGTTGCCCAACACCATAGCTGTAGGTGCCATTAGTCCATGCGGAGAGCGCAAAAATCCTGGAAGTTGCGATGGAGAATCTTACTGGGGTAGCAACTATGGTGAAAACTTGGATTTTGTTGCACCAGGCGTTTTAATTCCCACCACTAACATAGATGGCGGTTATGTAAACAACTTCAACGGAACTTCATCGGCATGTCCTCATGCGGCAGCTACAATGGCATTGATACTTTCGGCTAACCCCTGCCTGTCTGCAGCCGATGCGCGGCGAATTTTGTCGGAGAGTTGCGACAAACTATCGAATTTTAACTTTGACGAACAAAAAGAGTTTGGCAGCTGGAACAACCAAATAGGCTATGGAAAAATCAATGCCACTGCGGCAGTGTTGCAAGCCTTAGGAATTCATTCCCAAAATTATATTACAAGTGGAAATGTTACTTCGGTTTCTAATAATTACAGACTTGTTATTCAAAACGGCTGCGCAATACCTGCAGGTATCTATATCGCCAAAAGACACGAGGTTTCAAAAGAAATCACTTTCCCTTACTGTGAAAACCCCATAATATCTGCTTCGGCTAATGGATACTCTGCTGCCAATCCAAACAGCGGACTTTCCAAATGTTTGGTATCTAACGTAACCAACACCTCGGCTAAACTCAAAACATACGTTTATGAGGTACAGTATAACATAAACGGTCAGCAAATAGGTGCTTTTGTGCCTGTTGCACCCGAAAATATTACATTCAAAGTCTCTGTTTTCGATAAGCTTGACACAAATGTTGTAATCAACAACCTTTCGATTACCGATATGCAATGTTTTAGACAAGCTTTTAGTACTATGGAGACGGGTGATTTTGCGGTTGGAGGTTCATCGGAGGTTGTTCTGCGTGCGGGGGAGGAGATTATTTTCGGCGATGGCACTAACATAACTTTAGAATCAGGCGGAAATTTTTACGCCTATGTCGAACCATACGTTTCCTGCACATCGGACAATAGACACCAGTCTTTTCTGGCAGTCAGGTCAGTGCAGCCATACGGCGGGAAAGAAAAATTAAGCAATTTTGAAGAGACGAGCAATACAACACAATCGTCTTCACCTACAGTGTATCCCAACCCTACATATAATATTCTTAACGTAGATCTGAAAGGAGAGGAAATCTCGCACATAGTGATTCACGATATACAAGGCCGTGTTGTATATAACAAATCTTTTGCAGGCAAACAAACTGCCGTGCTTTCAACTAACAATTTGCCAGCAGGAATATACCTTCTGCTCGTAACCGACACTGCGGGCATGACACACCGTGCCAAAATGGTGAAAAAGTAGTGCCTGCGCAAAAAAATACATATTCCGAAGCAGAATTATTTCTCGCTATGCTGCGGCTCCCAATAAATTTTTCCTATCTTCGCACCATTATTCACAAAATCAATTATGTATGAAGAAACGAACATTGCTTTTACTGTTTTCTGTTATTTTAGTTTCTTCAGTTTCCGCCCAAGTAATCCGTTCCGCATATTGGTCAATGGCAGGAAATTATCTCGATTTGCAGAAGCAAATTGACGAAATGAAAGAGGGAAAGGAGGGAACGAGATGAGGAGGATGATTTTGATTATA
>CADBTU010000003.1 GCA_902797625.1 uncultured Bacteroidota bacterium
GCGACAGCGGCAAACGGTGTAGGGGCGAATAATTATTCGCCCCTACAGGACGGTGATATGACAAACGACATGACCGAACCCGCCAATTACGCACAATTCCACGCGATGAAAACGTTGTTGCGAGATGCTGAATACGACGAAAATCAGACGGATAACGTACTGGTGCATATCAATTGGTATGCCATGTCAACCGCGCAAATCGCCGAATTGCAGGAAATCGCAGGGCGAAATACTGGCCGCGCTTCCGAAATGGCCAAAGGTGTGCTGTGTTTTTTCCATAACATCTGTTATGATGATTTTGTGTTAAACACCGATTCGGCGTTTAACACAAAATCGTTGAAAAACGATGTTAATCCCGACGGTTCTTCAATAATCACAACAGGCAATGCAATAACCCCGCAGGCTGACATACAAACCATGCAGCAACCCGCTTTCCGCGGCGGCTACGAGTCATTCTTCGGCGGAAACACTTGGGAGTACACAATGGCTGTTTGGCTCACTTACTATTCAGATGAGTACAATCCAAGTCTGCTGTCTGCCGTAACAAATAATTCTAAATACTCTATTGAAAATACCGAATTTGTCAATGGATATCAATATTTTAAGCCTCTCAGTGGAGGTGAGTGGTGGCCAATTCCGTTATTGAGGGAAGATACCACATCAGGAAAACTCTATGCGTACAGCAGTTATTATGATGATGAAATTCTTTTATGCGACATGTCTTTGATGCCTGGAGATTCTTTTTTGCTACATACTGAAGGACCTAATGGAGATATTGTAATCGAGATGATTGTGGACTCAGTTACTTATGTTAATTCAAAAAAACAAATTCATCTTTCTTCTGACGATGATGGTTTTTGGGCATTAGGAACACTTGGAAGTCTGATTGAATATAACGAATATAACATATCCCTGCGTTTTATGGAAGGAATAGGTCCAATTTATGGACTAAGGACTTTTGAGGGACTTCAACTAATTCTCTGTCTCCATAAGGACGACACATTGCATTACATGACGCATCCCGACCTCGGATGTTATCAGGAATATGTCAATGTTCCAGAGTACCCTGAAACTTCTTTCAACATTTGGCCGAACCCAGCGACCAACGTTCTTAATGTCAATTTTGCCGATGATGAAGAAATCCGGGGTACGATTTTCATCCGCGATGCGGTTGGCAGGGTCTGCCACCAAAACTACAACGTCAGCCAGAATTCCTTTCAAATCAACATAGCAAATTACACATCTGGCATATATTTCATGACTTTCATTGACGAGAACAACCGTAAAGCGACCAAGAAGTTTGTGAAAATGTAGTGAATTTTTTTTTGTGTTTGCGCCCGTAAAAACGGTTTGGCAAGTCAAAACCCTAAAATCCGCAAACACCCTTTCAGCCTCTGGCGGGTGCCTCAGGGCCGCGCAGATGTGATACCTGTTGACGAAAAATGCGGGGGCGCGGCCTCTGGAAAAGACAGCACCTTGTTATAGACTCAAAAAAAGGAATGAATCAAATGACTCATTCCTTTTTCTTTTAGTCAATCCGAAAATTATTTTTCAAATGAAAGAATAGCTTCCTTAATTTTTTCGATAGCTTCGCGAAGTTCTTCTTCGGTGATAACTAACGGAGGTGCGAAACGGATAATGTGTTGGTGAGTTGGTTTCGCAAGAACACCAAGTTCTTTCATCTTTTCACAAACATCCCAAGCTTCTTTACCATTAGTAGGTTGAATGATGATAGCATTGAGCAAACCTTTACCTCTAATTTGTTTAATCATAGGGCTATTAACTTTACTCATTTCATCGCGGAATATTTTTCCTAAATACTCAGCGCGTTCAGCTAATTTTTCTTCCCTTACAACTTCAAGAGCTGCAATTCCAACGCGGCAAGCAACAGGGTTGCCACCGAATGTTGAGCCGTGTTCACCTGGTTTAATGTTGAGCATAATGTCGTCATCAGCTAAAACGGCAGAAACGGGCATTGTACCACCAGATAGAGCTTTACCTAAAACAAGAATATCAGGACGAACACCTTCGTGGTCGCAAGCAAGCATTTTACCTGTGCGAGCTATACCTGTTTGAACTTCGTCTGCGATGAACAGTACATTATGAGCTTTACAAAGGTCATAACATTTTTTTAAATAGCCTTCATCTGGAACAAAGACGCCAGCTTCTCCTTGAATAGGCTCAACTAAGAAACCACATACCATAGGATCTTTAAGAGCTTCTGCTAAAGCGTTAACATCATTGTAAGGAATTCTTATGAAACCAGGGGTAAAAGGACCGAAACCAGCGTAAGAATCAGGATCATTGGAGAGTGAAACGATAGTGATTGTACGTCCATGGAAGTTTCCGTCACAAACGATAATCTTAGCTTGGTTTTCAGGAAGACCTTTTTTGTCGTATCCCCAACGACGACAGAGTTTTAAAGCGGTTTCGTCAGCTTCAGCACCTGAGTTCATAGGGAGAACTTTGTCATATCCGAAAGTTTCTGTGATATACTTTTCGAATGGACCAAGGCAATCATTGTAAAAGGCACGTGATGTAAGAGTGATTGTTTGAGCTTGGTCAATCATAGCACTAACGATTTTAGGGTGACAGTGTCCTTGGTTGACAGCGGAGTATGCAGATAAGAAATCAAAGTATTGTTTTCCTTCTACATCCCAAACAAAAGGACCTTTACCGCGAGCAATAACAACTCCTAATGGGTGATAATTGTGGGCGCCATAACGCGCTTCCATATCGATAGCTTGCTGGCTTGATGTGATTTTTTCTATCATAAATTATTTTTTTAGATTTGTTTTTTTAAGAACTGCAAAGATAATTTTTTTCTTTCTACCATAAATAATTTTTTATCAACATTTTTTTATCAGTTATCATACATTTTTTATGTACTTTTGCGCCTTGTTTTCAATATATAACTTGAATTATGAAGAAAATTTTAACATTGAGTTTTATTCTGATAGTAATATCACTAACTGTTGTAGCTCAACGTGTGAGTCCAAACCAAGCAACTTTGGTTTGTGCTAATTTTTTGACCGAAAAAGGTAAGGCTATTACTCAGAATGAATTGAAAATTGCTGAAACTTTTAAACAAAATAATGAAGAAGCATCATTCTATCGTTTCGATATTCCTGATGGAGGTTTCGTAATTGTTTCAGCTTCTTTCACAACTCCGCCAATTCTTGCTTATTCGTTGCAAAATCATTTTGAACTTATCCCACCAGTTCGCGATCTATTTGAACTTTACACTGCAGAGATAGAACAAGCTGAAAAAAATGGTTGGGATGCTCGCGAAAAAGCTGCTGCTAAGTGGAAATATCTACTGAATGAAAATTTTGAACCACAAAGAAATGCTGGGCAAACAGTAGGACCTTTATTAACAACAACTTGGGATCAAGGAAGATATTATAACACGTATTGCCCTTGGGATGTTGGTGCTGGTGCTTACTATGACTACCGAGTTCCTAATGGCTGCGTGGCATTAGCTTGTTCGCAAATTATGAATTACCATCGCTATCCAGAAAGCGGACTGGGTGTAACATCTTATATCCCCAATGGTTATCCTCGTCAAACTGTCTATTTCCATAAACACAAGTATAATTACGATGCTATGTGCAACCAACCTACTACATACGCTAACGAAATTGCAAAATTAGCTTACCATGTTGGTGTAGCCATAAGAATGAATTATAATTATGATGGTTCTGGTGCGCAGACTACAGATGCTAAAAATAAACTGACAACTGTATTTAAATATGATCCCACGATAACTTCATATTACAGAAATAGTTATCTTGATACTTTCTTGTATGAATATATTCAAGAACTCAAAAATGAAATAAATAACAGACGTGTAGTATATTATTCAGGGTGCAATCAATCGCATAGTTCTTGTCATGCTTACGTTTTAGACGGTTACGATGAGGATGACCACTTTAGTTTGAACTATGGATGGGGTGGGGCTTCTAACGGATTTTATGCTATAGATAATTTTGTGGCTGGGCCAACTCACTTCGATTTTTCTTCAGAAGCAGTAGCAAGAATATTTCCTTCTGCAGCCTTTGCAGATACATATTGTCAAGGACATAAACGTAATACCGCAAGTTTTGGTTATGTGGCTGATGGTTCTCCTACAGTTAAACCTTATCAAAAAAATCCAGATTGCTCTTGGATGGTTTCAGTTCCAAATGCTTATCAATACTCTTTTAAGTTCGATCGTCTTGATATTGCTGATGGTGACTATGTTACAATTTACAATGGACCAACAGAGGAGAGTGGTGTGAAAGTCTCACTAACAGGCTCCTCAATACCTAATAATACATACGAGGTTTCTGCAGATAGCGTTTTGATAGTCTTTAGAGGAAATGCTAACAATATAGACCACTATGGTTTCTTGTTGTCTTATAACTCACAACGCGAAGGCGTAACTTGTTCTAATGTTACTCAAGTGGCAAACGTTTGGACTACTACTTTGACTGACGGCTCTGAAGATGGAGAAAACTATCTCCCACAAACAAATTGTACTTGGAATGTTACTCATAATTTTATATCTGGATATGCTTTTGCCTTTCACAAGTTTGAACTTGGAATAGGCGATTTTGTAGATATATATGATGCAACAACATATCCACCTACTTTTTGTCAACGCTTCGATTTAAATACACCGCCAACAGAAGTATATACCGTGCCATTTAATAAAATGCAAGTTAAGTTTGTTAGCGATAACTGGGATCAGAGTGATGGTTTTGCTCTAAATTATTATGCACTCGCAGCAATTGAAGATTATAATGGAATTGATGCTCTGAAAGTTTATCCTAATCCTGCATCAAACTTTATTACAGTAGAATTTTCAATAGAAAATCCTGAAAATATGACTATATCACTTGTTGATATGATGGGAAAATGCGTGAAAAGTCTTGAGACAAAAACTGAATTAGGAACAAATAATCTTAGTTTTAATATTTCAGATGTGGCGAGCGGCATATATTTTTTGGAACTTAAGACAACAAAAGGAAAATCAGTAAGAAAAATTACTGTTCAATAAAATATGGGTAAAAGAGTACTTATGGCTATGAGCGGCGGCATTGATAGCAGTGTCGCCGCTATGTTATTGTTAGAACAAGGTTATGAGTTGGAAGGTGTTACCTTTAGAACTTTCGACTCTATCTCTGAAAGTTGCTTAGCTCGCGAGAAAGGCTGTTGCTCTATCGATGCTATTATTGAAGCTAAACATCTTGCAGAAAAATTAGGAATTAAACATCATATACTCGATGTTCGAGAGTTGTTTCGAAATACAGTTATCGAAGATTTTATAGCTCAATATCTACAATGCAAAACTCCTAATCCTTGTGTTTTATGCAATCCTATTATAAAGTGGGGAAAGGTGTTGGATTTTGCTGATGAACTTGGTTGTGATTTCATCGCAACAGGACACTATGCCAAAATTTCTAATGAAAACGGTAGATTCTTCCTTCAAAAAGGTGAAGATAAACTTAAAGACCAAACCTATTTCCTTTGGAAACTGACCTCCGAACACTTAAGTCGTACTCTTTTTCCTCTTGGTGGGCTGACAAAATCAGAAGTTCGAAATATAGCAGCCCAACACGGTTATGTGAAACTATCACAAAAAAAAGAGAGCGAAGAAATTTGTTTTGTAACAGATGATAATTATAGAAATTTTCTGAAAAATAATGTTGAAAATATCGATAAATTTCTTCCAAAAGGTGAAATTATCGACAAATCAGGAAAAATTTTTGGTAATCATAACGGATTATATAATTATACTGTAGGTCAACGCAAAGGATTAGGTGTTGCACTCGGCTATCCTGCTTATGTTGTGGGATTACTAAAAGAGTCAAATAAATTGCTTCTCGGTCCACGCGAAGAACTATATTCTTCGGAATGCATCGTTTCAGACTTAAACCTTACAAAATATTTAGATTTAGAAGAAAGTTTTTTGGTGAATTGCAAGGTTCGTTACCGTAGTGATGGAGTTTCTTCTAATATTTTTAGAATTGATGATTATAGACTAAAAATTGTTTTCGAAGAGCCTGTGTTTGCTATAACTCCAGGACAAAGTGCTGTTTTTTATGACGGAGATGACCTTATAGGCGGTGGAATAATCCAATAAACTTACTGTCCGCTAAAAAATGTACTTCTGCCCATATCGTAAATATTTTAAAACTACAAATTTCCTCTACTGAAAAAATTAAAAAGGTGAACCTTATGCATAAACACAACTTAATAAGAGCTCTGGGCAAGCATTTCTAAGCGCCAACGATCGCTGTTTTCGTCATTAAATTCGATAATAAGTTCTTGACGAGATAGTTTTCTTATATTTGCAGTAAAAAAATAACGTTTACCAATTAAGGTATAATTAAATTGAATAGTTTTCGATTTAGTATCTAATACCCAAGTGGCATAAGTGGATTCGCGAATTTCGTTGTTGTATCTTGCCATTACTCTAAGTACGTGATCTCCATAGATGTAATAGTATGTACGAGGAGCGAAGCCAGTGTACTCAGTTTCAGTAACTTCTACACCGTTTTTATAAGATTTAGATACTTCCCAAACGTTTACTAATCTGTATTCGCTTGAAAAAATACTTAATTTACCCTCAGGATAGATCTCGCACGAGGAGAAAATGAACGGAGTAATAGATATAATTGAAAGAATTAAAATTTTTAATAGTTTATTCATATTTAATCATTTTTTTTAATAATATCAACAAGTTTTTCCATCCCAACGGTAGCTTTTTCTTCGATGAAAAAGATATTGGATGACGATACATTAGGTATTTTTGGATCAATAAGATAAATTTCAGAATGTTTTGGTGCGTAATGAACGAGGCCTGCAGCGGGATAAACAGCGAGAGATGTGCCAATGATAACCAAAATGTTACACTTTTCAATTTCATGAATAGCAGTTTCTAAGAGAGGAACAGCTTCACCAAACCATACTATAAAGGGGCGAAGTTTTGACCCATCGGCAGCGCGCGAGCCTTTTGAAATATCATTGTAGCCAATATCTGTAACGAAGGTTTTACTTTCGTTGCAAGCTTTCGTAAGTTCTCCATGAAGATGAATTATTTTCGATGAGCCTGCGCGCTCGTGGAGGTTATCAACATTTTGAGTAACAACCGTAACATCAAAATCTTTTTCAAACTCAGCAACGATAAGATGAGCTTTATTTGGAATGCAATTTTTGAGTTGTCTTCTGCGCTCGTTGTAAAAATCTATAACTAAGTCGGGATTTCTATACCAACCATCAATAGAGGCAACATCTTCTACATTATGGTTTTCCCAAAGTCCATCACTATCACGAAAAGTACTTATTCCACTTTCGGCACTTATTCCAGCTCCAGTTAAGAAAACTACCTTTTTTTTAGACATAGCACTAAATGTATAAAATGAAATGCAAATATATAATTTCTGAAATCACACATGCCAATAAAAGTGAAAAATGCGAAAAATACAGAATGTTGTGTGTTTGTAACTTGTTTTGCAAATTATAGACGCTATTGTGTTGAAATCTATTTTAGGTTTTAATTTTTATGCCAGATAAGTGTATCTGTTTTTGCCGCAAATCCGCTCCAATGTCCTAACACATCATCGCTGTTAAAGTTGGTTATTGCAGGACCTGTAGGCATAAAAGGGTTGCTACCAAAGGCGGCCTCAGTACCAGCTGTTGATAAGTACCTGAAAGTGTGGTAATCAGTTTGGGTGTATTTTAGATATACAGTATCGCCAGGTCGAAACGTAATTCTGGAAAAGTTCTTTTTGGCCTCTTCGTCAAGAATATTACGCATAAGTAATGAGTAACCATAACGGGTTATTTCATAATTAAACTGCTGACCATTGAAAGCACGGTCGTCAAAAGCTACGGGCATCATACTTACCCATAATCTGTCGTGAAGTGTTGGACAATGAACTTGGCAGAAAAAAGCGTAGTAGTTAACTTCATCAGCAGCATCGCGCATTAGCACTCTTATAGTTGCCATTGTGTCGTTTAAAATTTCTGCTGAATGGTCAAAACCTGCGGAGTCTATGTTAAAAGTCTTTGGAATATAGGTTTCAGCTTCATAACTTTTACCTTCGTAAACAACTTTTAAAGTATAATGAGTGTTTTCTTTACCTATTACATTTTTTCCACAAAAAGCAACATAATACGGTGCCTCAGGTGTGATTTTGAATGTTAATTGTTCCTCTTCTCCATACTCAGACTTTATGAATACTTGGGCTTGTTTGTTGCTGACTAATATGTCGTTCATTAATGTAGAAATGTTTATTTCTGAGAAATAGGGCACGCTCTTAGAGAGCATAACAAAGGCTGGTGAGCCATTTTCAATAGTTCCTTCAATAACAAGTTTTGATTTATAATCAGGAAGTTGCATGTCTATCTCTCGTTGGCATCTCGTGAAAACTGAAAATATTGTCAGAATATAAAAAATATGTCGTTTCATTAAAGTCGTTTTTGCGCTGCAAAGATAATTTATTTCATGGAATTTATAATTTTGCAGATTGATTTTCGTTTCCAGAATTTATGAAACAAACTAAAATAGTCTTTTTTCAAACTGCTCATGCTGCTGATGACGACCGAGTTTGGTATCATCAAGCTATGTCTCTTGCTAATGAAGATTTTAATGTTCATGTTCTTGCAAATAATTCTAATTTTATTAAAAATGAGTGTATTACAATTGTAGATACTTCTAATAAAAAAATATCTGAGAAACTTGATTTATATACTTCAGCTCTCGAAATATTAGCTCCTGATATCGTTGTCTGCGATACTCCATTTGCGTTAAAATGCGTTAATAATCTAAAAAAGAGAGGTAAAAAAATTAAAACAATATATGATGTTACCGAATGGTATCCCTCTAAAAAGAATTTTCTTGGACTTAATCCGATAAAAAAAATATTCAAAAGTATTTTTCTTGCTCTACTTAATTTTACTGTTAATTTTAAAACGGATGGTTTTATTTTTGGTGAAGTTGATAAAGCAAAGCCATTCAGAATACTTTTTCCAAGAAAACCATATATTTATTTGTCTTATTATCCTGACTTACAATATATTGATTCAAAGTGTTTAAGTGATTTTAACGATAGAGTAAAACTTTTCTATGCTGGTGATTTATCAGAGGAGAAAGGTTTTAACAATGTAATAGAAGTTGCAAAGTTGCTGGCAAAAAGATATGATAATCAGCAGTTTGTGTTAAATGTTGTAACAAACGATAATTTTGAGAACTATTTGCTACAACCAAATTTAGAGATAATTTTTCATAAATATATGCCATTGAAAGAATTTTGTTCTGTTGCAGCGAATAACGACTTTTTTTTGGATCTTAGAAAGGTGGATTTTGAAAATAGTAGATGTTTGCCAATAAAATTATTCTATTATATGGCAATGCAACGCCCTGTAATATACTCTGATTTATTGGCTATTCGTAAGGGTTGTCCAGAAGTTTTTCAATTTGGTTATTTAGTTGCTCCTACGGATTATAATAATATTGTAGATGTTATAGGAGAGTATATAAATACCCCAGAAAAATATAGAGTTCATTGTGATAATGCTCGCAAATACTCGGAAGAAAAATACAATTGGGGAGCAATAAAAGATGGTTTTATAAAGTTTGTAGAATCGTTATGAGTATCAACCTCAAAAGAGATATAGTAGAGACAATTTTCAGTAAATCGTTAATTTTGCTGCTTAATTTTGTTGTTGTTGTTATGACAACTCACTTTTGGGGAGATTCAGGTCGTGGTTCAATAGCAATTTTTGTTGCAGACCTAAGTTTGATAAATATTTTTGCAAATGTTTTTACAGGGAGCAGTGTTTCCTATTTTTTTTCGCGAATGGGAAAATCTAAAATTGCCACAGCAGCTTATTTATGGGCATTCTTGGTTGCAGCTATTGGAGGTGTTTTTTTGTTTGCAATAGGGCAAACCAAACTCGCACCTTTTGTTTTTATCGCTTCTGTAATGTTGGGAATTGTAACATTTAATAATTCAGTGTTCATAGGTGATCAAAAAATTGGCAATTACAATTTGATAACTATTTTGCAACCTGCACTTTTGATAGTTTTTATGTTATTATTCAAGTTTCTGTTGCCGCAAATTGAGTATTATAGCTATTTTTTTGGACAGATTTGTTCCTTGTTAATTGTATTGTTGATATGCCGTTTTTTACGTCATAAATGCGAGATTTACAATAGATGGGATTTTGATAGGGAAGCTAATAAAGAGATATTCTCGTTTGGTTGGAAAACAGAATTAAGTAGTTTGTTACAGTTTTTGAATTATCGTCTAACGTATTATATGTTGGATATTTACATTGGTCGCGGCTCGGTTGGGATTTTTTCCATAGGTGTTACTATTGCTGAGGCGATATGGATTGTGAGCCGAAGTATGTCAATGGTTCAATTCTCGAATGTTTTGAAATCAGGTGATAATTCTTCCACACGCAATGAAACGTCTCGAATAGCTTTGGCAAGTCTTGTTATTTCTTCTTTATGTATAGCAGTTATAGCTCCTTTGCCAAAACAAATATTTTCATTTGTGTTTGGAGAAGAATTTAGTGGAGTAGGGCGCATAGTGCTACTTTTATCGCCAGGAATTTTATCTATAGCTTTTTCAAATGTGTTAGGAAATTTTCTTTCTGCTACACGTAATCTTAATATTCTCGTTGTAAAATCTGCTGTGGGAGTGATTTTTACGATAGTTTTGTCCCTATTGCTAATTCCAAAACTGCAAATTGATGGTGCTTGCGTGGTAAATAGTGTGTCATATTGTGTCTCCTCGTTGGTTTTAATTGTTTATTACTATATGCCGAAAAAGAGTAGAAGATAGTTTTACTGCTGAAACTTATAAAATAATTTTATTGCGATTTTGCGAAATCTTCCGCTATCCTGTGTGGTTGGTGGGCAGATAGTTGCTGTCTGAAATGTTTACGATATGCAAGATTTGTGTAATGGATTTTATAGTTAGTAAATTTGTTTTATGCTATGTTGTTTCAGAAATAGTACAGTTTATACGGTATTATTTTAGATTGAAAATGTCATCAAAAAAATGTATTTTTGCACACTCTTGTGTTAATAAAAATAAATAAAGACTAACAATATAAAACAAATATGAATAAACTGAAAAACAGAGCGTTAAGAACGTTAGTTCTTTTGATTGTTATTTTAGTGTTTAGTGGAAAAGTTAAATCTCAACAACGAATAATGACCACAGACACCGTTTATCACTCCGTTTACGGTTGCGATAGCTTGCTTTTACCTGCTAATAATGTAGTGTATTACACGAATACGACAGTGAAAATACCTCATTATGCTACATCGCAAGGAAAAGTTTATATGGATGTGTTGAACGTCTATAATGTAGAAATTGGTCAAAGCTACAATGTTTACGACACAGTTTCAGATAAGATATGTAGAAGTAATCTTCCATACTCTTTTCATGGCCATTTTTTTACAAGATCTGGAAATTTTAATGTAGATTTTCCTACAATAAACGGTTGTGACAGTGCCCATGTTTATCTAAAACTGCAAGTGTTAAATGGTCAATGCGATACAATAAATCTCGGAATTTGTGCAAATCAACCGTCAATACAATATCAAGACATAACTTTTGATACCCCTGGTACTTTCGATTTTGTGCAAGGTTACGATGTGGATGGTTGTCCTATAGTAAAAACGTATGTTGTAGATCTGTATCCAGTAGTTGTTGATACCTTAGATGTTCAAATTTGTCAAGCAGATCTTCCATATACTTTTGCTGGTCAAAGTTTTAACTCAACAGGTTCTTATGTGGTTAATCATACAACTATCCAAGGTTGTTCGGCAACAACTTTACTCAATCTAACAGTTTATCATTCAACAAGGAGCCGTATAACTATAGATACTACAGTTTGCCCAATTGATATGCCTTTTGAGTATGCGGATGGGATTTTTGAACTACCTGGAGACTATTTTGTATTGCTAAAAAACAAGTTCGGTTGTGATAGTGCATTGGTATCTTTGAAACTTAGTGTTGAACAACAAATTATTGACACAATAGATGTGTCGATATGCGAGCATAATTTGCCATATATTCACGAAGATATAACGTTTGGTGATTTTGGTGAATATTATATTGAAAAACAGTTAGATACACTATGTTCTCCATATACATTGCTTAGATTATCTAAGTTAAATTCTGGAATAGACACTTCAAAAGTTTGTTTATATGAAGATTCTTACACTTTCTATGATAGTGTTTTCACGGAATCAGGAACATATATAGTGGAGGATACTAACTCATTGCAATGTATAGATAAACACATTTTAATACTTACTCTTTATCCTGAAATAATAAATGACACGGTGCGTGAAACTATTTGTAGTTCTGAGGTACCTTTTGATTTTTATGGAAAAAAGTGTTATACAACGGGTTCTTATACTGAGGTGTTGAAGAATCAAAATGGTTGCGATAGTGCGATAGTTAAACTTTTACTCACTGTGGACGAAAATCCACAAACTACAAAGGGTGTTACTATAACAAGAAATGATTTACCATACATTTATCGAGATACTGTTTTGACAAAAAGTGGAACTTACGTATGGAATATTCCTTCTGCTAATGGTGGGTGCGATACTATAGAGACTCTTAATCTAAATATTGTACAAAAAATTACCGTAGAGCGTGATACGATTTTCTGCGCTAACGAGACTATCACATATTTAGGAGAGACTATTTCGAGAGCAGGAAAACATTTCTTTACATATCATCTTCCAGAATATGATAGTGTGATAATTCTGAATGTAAAACATTATCCAACATATCGTGATGAAACAATATATTTGTCAATAGGAGAATATGATGTGCCATACCGCTTCGCTGACAGCACTTATACTACAGAAGGTTATCACGAACAGACATTAAAAACAATCAACGGATGTGATAGCGTTGTATCAATTTTCTTAACAATAAATTTAGCTGTTATCAATAACGATACCATATATAGAGAGATTTGTTCCAACGATCTTCCATATATGATTTTCGATAGTTTGTTGCAAACTGGTGGTGTGCATCGTTTTCTCACACGTTCTCAGGTATCAGACTTTGATTCGGTATTTTATGTACGACTCAATGTAAAACCGTCGCCAGCACTTGTAGTTCCAGATACAACATATTTGTGTACAGGCAATCAGCTCTTACTTACAGCTCAATCAACGGGAAGTTCGTTTGTGTGGTCAAGTGGTGAAAATACAGCATCTATCAATGTTACTTTGGCGGGCACATATTCTGTTACGACCACAAACGCATACGACTGTTCTACAACAGCTACAATACAGGTTGTAGATGCAGATATCCCAGAAGTTACTATAGCAGGCGACAACACGTTATGTAAAGGAACAAGTACAACATTGCGGGCGTTTGGAGGCAAAGAATATCTATGGAGCAATGGGGCAATTACAGATTCAATAGTTGTAACACCTTTAGAATCTACAAATTACACAGTTACAGTTACAAATATTTATGGTTGTGTTAAAACAGGCAGCATATCTATAAATGTTAGAGGAATACCATCGCCAGAAATTGTTGGAAATAATAGTATATGTCAGAATGACTCAACCACACTTATGGCAACAGGAGGTAGTAGTTACATCTGGAGTACAGGAAGCACTTCAAATAAAATTTCTGTAAATTCAGAGGGCTTATATTCAGTTACTGCGATAGATGAAAATGGTTGTCAAAATGTAGCCACATTGCTAATGACAGTAAATCCACTACCTGAAGTAAGAATTTTAGGGCGCAATACATTCTGTCAAGGTGGAAACACAACACTAACGGCTACAGGCGGTGCAAACTACGAATGGAATACGGGTGAAATGACACAGTCTATTAACGTTTCACTTGCAGGAACATATACTGTTACAGGAATTGATAACAATGGATGTTCAACATCAAAGAGTGTTGTTGTTTCGCGAGAAGATGTAAATGCAACGATTATAGGTAATAGAAATTTCTGTAATGGCCAGAGTACAACTCTTACTGTTTCAGATGCAGGAAACTATACTTACAAATGGTTTGATGGTAGCACATCTAACAGTATCACAATTTCGCAACCAGGACAATATTCCGTAATAGTAACAAATGCTAATGGTTGTCAAAATACGTTAACTGCAACAGTGAGTGAGTATTCTATGCCAACTCCAACAATCAGCGGTACTTTAACAATATGCGAAGGCCAAAGCACAGTATTGAGAGCTTCTGGAGGAAATACATATCTTTGGGACAATGGAAGCACAGATGCTATAATTCATGCTAATGCAACAGGAACATATTCTGTAACAGTAACTAATCAGTATGGTTGTACAGCAACAACCTCTGCATCAGTCTTGGTTAACCCAGCTCCAACAGTAACATTATTATCAGATGACAACATCTGCAGTGGTGATAATGTTACAATTTCCGCTATCTCAAATGGAACTACTTATAATTGGGCTTCGGGGCAAAACACTGCTATTATCAATGTTTCACCCTCAGTAACAACAACATATACTGTATTAGTAACGGACGATAATGGTTGTTCTACTACAGCGTCAAAACAATTGATAGTAAATCAACTGCCAACTGTTTATATATCAGGTGTTACGACTGTTTGTAGTGGTGACACAGCTCGCCTTACAGCCAACGGAGGTACATCATATATATGGAGTAACAATATGTCCACAGCAAGTATAAATGTAACCACTCCAGGTAACTATTCAGTAGTTGCTACAAATAGTGCTGGATGTACAGCAACTGCGTCAAAAACGGTTGTTGTTAACGAGCTGCCTACAATATCTTTTAGTGGTGAAAATGTTATTTGTCAGGGTAGTACTGCAAAAATAACTGCGTCTGGTGCAGTGAACTATGTATGGTCAACGGGAGAGAACACAGCAACAGTACACCTTTCAACACCAGGTTTTCACAAGGTTACCGCTTCAAATATACATAATTGTATAAGTTCAGACTCTATATACATCACTATAAATTCAAATCCGATAGTAACTATAACTGGCGAAGACCATATTTGTGCAAATACTCCAACAATATTGTCTGCAAGTGGTGCTCATACCTACGTTTGGAGCACAGATGAAAATACTTCGTCAATAGCAATAAGTCCTGCTGTTTCAACAACATACACAGTAACAGGATATTCTATAAACGGTTGTAGTTCCAATGCTGTAAAAACAGTTCTTGTGGAGTCATTGCCAAATGTTAGCATCACAGGTCAATTCACATTATGTCGTGGCAATAGTACTGTTCTGACCGCTGTTGGTGGAAGCTCATATCAATGGAATACTGGTGAGAATGTTGCTAATATCAGCGTTACACCTAATCATACAACAACTTATACTGTTAGGGCGTTTAATTCTTTCGGATGTTATTCAGATGCTTCCGCAACGGTTCAAATAAACGTCTTACCTTCAATATCATTTAGCGGAACAACTTCTGTTTGTGATGGTAATATCGCATCTGTAACAGTAAGTGGTGGCAATACTTATGTTTGGAGTAATGGAACAGTTGGAAATACTTTAACAACAGGAACTGCAGGAATATATAAGGTTACTGCTACTAATAGTCTTAACTGTCAGCGTACAGATTCTATCCAGATAACCGTATGGAGTAAACCTACCGTTTCAATTGAAGGTCAAGGACTTCTTTGTAAAGGCTCTTCAACGGTGCTTTCAGCATTAGGCGCACAAACTTATTCTTGGAATACTGGTGAAAATGCATCATCTATTACGATTATGCCAACCCAATCAACCACATATTCGGTAACAGGAACAGATTATCATGGTTGTACTGCAACAGCAAATAAAGTTGTTAATGTTGAACAATTACCAAATGTGAACATATCAGGAATTTTGTCTATTTGTCAAGGCGATAGTACAATATTGACTGCTACGGGAGGACACAATTTCTTATGGAATAATGGTAGTACAAATACCCAAATAACAGTTTCAGAACATGGTTCATATTCAGTAACAGCAACATCACTAAACGGCTGTGAGGCGACTGCTAATGTTGTTGTTGTCAACAATCCAAACCCTTCATTCTCGTTTTTATCTGTTGATAATATTTGTGAGAATACGACAGAAAAACTCTCAGTTGAAGGCGACTATAATTATCTGTGGAGCACTGGAAGTACTGAAAAAGAGATAACAATTAGCGAAGGAGGTGTTTATTCAGTAACAGCAACTAATGAATATGGTTGCACTAAGACTATAACTAAAACAATTGAAGCTTTATTGGCTCCTTTTGTACAAATTTTAGGTGTGGAATCTTTATGTCAAGATGAATCTACAACATTGACAGCTTCTTCAAATGCTGTTGATTTCTTATGGAGTACAGGAGATAGTACCCCAACTATAACAGTTATCCCAAATAATACTACTTATGAATTGATGGCTATAGGAGAAAACGGTTGTTCTTCAATGGCATCACATCATATAACAACTCGCTCAACATACAATTACACAGTTACGGGAACAATTTGTGAATATCAAACTTTCTCACAATATGGATTTTATATTCCTATTATAGATTCTGCGGGAACATACACATTCTCAAGAAATTTGGAAACAGTTTATGGTTGTGATAGTACTATCAATCTATTACTCACAGTGAATCCTTTACCAAGGTTAGATTCGATCACAGGTCCGCAACATATTACTCAATATGGTAGTTTGTATTATTCCGTCAACAATCCTCAACATGTGAATAACTACGAATGGCGTGTTTCAAATACCCATTGGACTTTGTCAAATGCTGATTATTCAGTGGTAACGATGACTGTTAATACTAATGGTAATGGTGTCTTAACAGCGCGAGGAATTAATAACTGTGGTTATACAGAACAATCTGTAAATATCTTTTGCAATGTAAGTGTTGAAGATTATGAAGGAAAAACATCAATAAAACTTTATCCTAACCCTGTTCATCAATCTCTATTTATAGATTTTGGAGACAAAGTTGAGTATAAACAAGTTAGACTTTACGATGAGAGAGGTCGTTTGATATTTTCAGCACAGTGTGAGGATTATTCTATGGAAATTGACTGCACAAAATATGCTAACGGGCACTATACACTTGTATTTACAAATGAAAAAGGAAATAGATCAGAAACCCGTAAAATTATAATCAATAACAGGTAAGAAAATCTATTTAGCTTGTAGATAATTAAGAGATTAATGAAGAACACTGATAATAAAAATTTCGTTAAAGAACGGAAAAGTATAAAGGTTGCTCTATTTTGCATTATAGCAGGTGTAATATTTTACTTCGGTGCCACATTTCTTAAAGGAATAAATATATTTGGTCAAAAACGATATTTTTATGCTGTGTTTGAAGATGTAGGTGCTTTACAAGAAAGTACTAATGTCAATCTAAATGGCTATCAAATAGGTAAAGTTACAGATATTAGTATGCTTAGCTCAAATCCAGTACGAATCTGCGTTGAAATATTGATAACAGAAAAGTTCAATATTCCAAAAGATTCATATTTTGAAGTGGCACAGAAAGATGTTTTAGGCGGAATGATTGTTAATCTTAAAATGGGAAACTCACCAGAGTTTGCCCAAAAAGGAGATACGTTGGGGTGTTGTCTTGCAGGTGGTATGCTTGATGGCGTTGGCGATCTCGTGGTGCAACTTAAGAGCGTTGTTGCTTCAGTAGATACTATAGGACTTAACCTAAAGACGGCATTTCTTCCTTATGATTCTCTTAATGGTGGATTGATGATTAGAAAAACTCTTGAAAATCTTTATAATACAACAACTACCCTTTCTAATATTATTGATTATAATGATGAAAAATTTTCAGATATTATTGTTCAATTAGATAAACTATCGAAAACTTTAGGCGATGCTGCACCAAAAATAGAATCTATAGTGTCAAATATGGATAATATTACAGATTCTGTGGCTCAAGCTAACTTAAAAACTTTGCTTTATAATGCTCAACAAGCTCTCGCTAATGCAAATAATGTTCTTTCAAATGTTAATCACGGTCTTGGAACAGTAGGACAACTTATGCAAAACGATGCTTTATATAAAAATATTGACAAAACAATAGAAAGTATAAATCTACTTATAGAGGATTTGAAAGTAAACCCATCCAAGTATATAAATGTAACTGTATTTGGAAAAAAAGAAAAATCAAAAAAATAACAGAGATATGGAAATCACAGGACGTTTATTTAAAAAAATGGAACTTCAAACGGGAACAGCGAAAACTACAGGTAACCCTTGGTCAAAACTCGATTTTGTAATAGAAACACTTGATAGTTATCCTAAAAAGCTTTGTTTCTCGCTTATGAATGATCGCATACATCTTTTAGATCAATTTCAAATAGACAACATAATAACAGTCTCTTTTGATGTTGAGTCAAGGGAATATCAAGACAAGTGGTATACAAGTTTGAGAGCTTGGAAAGTAGAAGTTGCGCAGCCAGCACAGATGCAAGGAATGCCAGCACCAGGCTATCAACAACCGCAAGGTTTTCCTCAGCAACCTGTTTTTCAACAACCTGCAGGATATGCACAACCAACGCAGCAGCCTGTTTACCAACAACCAATACAACAACCTGTTTATCAGCAAGCTCCCCAGCAAAATTATCCTAATCAAACTGCGGGACTGCCACCACAACCCCAGATGGATACTTTTACCGATAACGACCAGTCGGATGACCTGCCATTCTGAAAAAACTAAACTAACACCTCATCATGAATTTTGGAATTTGTAAGTTGGCAGCAATTCCTATGCGCTCTGAAAACTCACACAAATCAGAGATGGTGAGTCAGTTGTTGTTTGGAGAATGTTACTCTGTTCTTGAAAAAAATGGAGGTTGGATTAAAATTTCAACATTAGATTGTAATTATGAAGGTTGGATTCAAGATGAACAATATTTTGAAATCTCTTCAACTGAATTAAAATATATTAAAACTTTGAATAAGTTAAGAGTGGTTGAGCCAATAATACAACTTAATGTAAATCGTGAAACTCTTTTTCCTATGGGCGCAGTCATCACAAATGGTGATATGATTGAAGATTCAGCTTCTGTTCTATCTTCGAAGAGTTTAGAAGATATGACTAGAGAGGAGAAGCGGTGCTTTTTGAAGAAGTGTGCATTTAAACTTCTCGGTACGCCATATTTATGGGGCGGTCGCACAGCATTTGGTATAGATTGCTCAGGATTTACACAGTTACTTTTTTCGCTAATAGGTATAACATTGCCCCGCGATGCTTCGCAACAAGTTCAACAAGGTTGTGTGATAGATTTTGTTAGTGAAGCAGAATTAGGCGATTTAGCTTTCTTTAAAAATGATGTTGGTGATGTGGTTCACGTGGGTATTCTTCTCGGAAACTCTGAAATTATTCATGCCAGTGGAGAAGTAAGAGTAGATGTCGTTGACGAAACGGGAATTTTTAATAGAGCTAATAATAGATATACTCATTTACTGAGAGTTGTTAAAAGAATCCTTTAAAAATGAAAAAAAAGATAACAAGAGGAGTTTTGTTAGCAATAACCATGCTGATATTTTTGGTTGTGGTCTGTTTTTATTGGGTTTTTCTATCAAAAAATATCAATAAAACACAATCTTTAATTATTATTCAGCCTAAATCGACGTTTGAAAATCTAATAGATACATTGTCTTCGCATAATGTGCTGAAATCAGAAAAATCTTTCAAGATCGCTGCAAGGCTCTTAAAGTACGAGAAAATTAGGGTAGGGAAGTATAACATTTCTGATTGTAGTACGAACTTAGAAATTGTACGACTGTTGCGCCGAGGTCAGCATTATCCTATTAAATTTACTTTTAATAACATTCGAACAAAAAGACAATTTATAGATAAAGTAGGCGAGAATTTTTTCTTCAATAATTCTGATTTGGAGAATCTTCTTAACGATGACGAGTTTCTTTCAAAGTATAATCAAAACACCAATACGGCTGTAACACTATTTATTCCAAATACATACGAAATATATTATGATATAACAGCTGAAGATTTTGTGGATTTTATGTATAAACAATATGTTAAATTTTGGAATAAAGAACGT
The DNA here is from genome assembly GCA_902797625.1 of uncultured Bacteroidota bacterium. Classification (GTDB taxonomy): domain Bacteria; phylum Bacteroidota; class Bacteroidia; order Bacteroidales; family WCHB1-69; genus F23-D06. Next base: position 20,086 of record CADBTU010000003.1, read on the forward strand.
AAAAAACTTGCAGAGGAGATAGGTCTTTCAGAAACAGAGATTTCAACTTTGGCCTCTATAGTAGAAGAAGAAAATTCTCGACCTGTAGAAAAATCTATCATTGCTGGTTTGTATATCAACCGATTGCGAAAGAATATGCTGTTACAGTCAGATCCTACTATTAAATTTGCCATTGGAGATTTTTCAAGACAAAGAATCTTAAATGAGGATTTAAAAATAGATTCACCATACAACACATATCTATACTGTGGATTGCCGCCAGGTCCTATTCGCATACCAGAAGCCTCAACAATGGATTCAGTACTTCACTACACACATCATAACTATCTTTATATGTGTGCAAAAGAAGATTTTTCTGGATACCATAATTTTACAGAAAGCGCAACAGTTCACATATACAATGCAGCTAAATATCGTGCTGCGTTGAACAAAAAAAGAATTTTTAAATAACATTTTTTATTATTTTTGCAGATATTTTTGAAAAAACATAAATTATAAGAATATGAATAACGACCTATTAGCACTTTATCCTAAAACATTATGGGAAAATTTTGGACACATTTGCGATGCTCCACATCCATCAAAACACGAACAACCTGTCGTAGAATGGCTAAAATCGTGGGCCACAGAAAACAATATCAAAGTAAGCCAAGATGAAGTTGGTAACGTGTTGTTTACAGTGCCAGCAACGCCAGGAATGGAAAATCGTACTCCTGTGATTTTACAAGCGCATTGCGATATGGTTCCACAAGCAGATAGTGATAGTAACCATAACTTTCTTACAGATCCTATAGAAACAATTATAGACAATGGTTGGGTTCGTGCAAACAAAACAACACTTGGCGCAGATAATGGAATAGGAGTTGCAGCAGCGTTAGCAGTAGCTACAGATCCTGATTCTCAACACGGTCCATTGGAAATTCTTATCACAATTGATGAAGAAACTGGTATGACAGGTGCTTTTGGATTGAAACAAGGATTTGTAAAGGGTAAAATCCTCATAAATCTTGATTCTGAAACAGAAGGCGAACTCTATGTTGGTTGTGCAGGAGGAATGGATGCAAACTTTCATCGCAAATATACAACAATGGCAACACCAGCAAATATGAAAGGTTATAAACTTTTCGTAACAGGTCTTCATGGAGGCCACTCTGGAATGGACATCAATTTAGGTAGAGCAAATGCCAACAAAATAGCTACAAGATTTTTGCAAACAGCCGTTCGTAAATATGGAGCTTGTGTAGCTACAATCAATGGTGGTGGGCTGCGTAACGCTATTCCTCGTGAAGCTACAGCTGTATTTGCAATTCCAGAAGCAAAAACAACAGAATTTGAAGCCTTTGCAAAGGAATTTGAATCTGTAGTAAAGAAAGAATTTGCAATTACTGAAGAATCTCTATCATTATCGGTTTCAAACATAGACGTGCCAAAAGAAGTGATAGAAACTAAGTCTCAAAATCAATTCCTCAATATGATTTTTGCAATTCCTAATGGTGTTCAGAGAATGAGTGATTCAATGGAAAATCTTGTTGAGACTTCAAATAATTTGGCTAATTTTGTTGCTGAGAATGGTGAGATGTCGGCGAAATGTTTGCTCAGAAGTAGTGTGAATAGTGCAAAGGATGCTCTCGCAGAAAAGATGGTTGCTATAGCCGAACTCGCTGATTGCAATATCGAGCTAACTGGTGGTTATCCAGGATGGAACCCTAATATGAATTCTCCAATTTTGAACACTTGTATGAAAGTTTACAAAGAGAAATTCGGTACAGAACCAAAGGTTATGGCGATTCATGCAGGATTAGAATGTGGACTTTTCGGAGTATGCTATCCAGATTGGGATATGGTTTCTTTTGGGCCTACAATTCAACATCCACATTCACCAGTAGAACGCGTAAATATAGAAACAGTTGGTAAATTCTACGATTATCTTGTAGAGGTATTGCGCAACGTACAATAGTTTTTCTTTTTTATGAGACTACGATAAAAGAGGTCGAATAGAAAGTGTTTTTTGCTTTGACCTCTTTGATGTTCGCTATCTACCGCATTTCTGCATGGTTCCCTGTTGGTTTATGTGCGGCTGACGAAATGCACTGTCGTTCAGACAACGCAGTTTCTTAACGTGTAAACGTTTCACATTTTTGAATAAATTGCTCACACTCAAAAAAGAAAATAAGTTTTCTTTTTTGAGTGTGAGCAATTTTATAACGTAAACGTTTCTATGGCGCGTTTTTTTTCTTTTGGGTTGTTACAGCAATCGTACATCTGGCGATCCGACATTGCTGGGTAGAGCGGAAGCGTTTTTTCTGAACCGACATATATTGCAATTATATCTTATAACGGCATCATGACGATTCGCTGCAAAAACTTCCATTTGAGGTTTTAGTGGACAGCAATAAAAAAAACAACCCCTACGGAGGTAATCGTAAGGGTTGCGTTCCGAAGTGGTCCCTCAAGGGCTCGAACCTTGGACCCTCTGATTATGAGTCAGATGCTCTAACCAACTGAGCTAAGGGACCAGACAGTGTTTCTGTCTAACAAATCGGCTGCAAAAATACACTTTTTTTTTAAAAGTGCAGATTTTTTTTTGCATTATGTATTTTTTATTTTTTTTACAAATAGTTGTGCATTTTCAAAGCGTGTTACTACCACTCTTGTGTCTTTTTCAATAAAACCATGTTCAGCGGAGGCATCGTAAAGGTCGCCATCTATAAAAATTTTGCCTGCAGGCCGAAGAACACTTTGTGTAACACCTTCTTTTCCAACGAATTTATTTAGAGAAAGATCTTGTGCATTGAAACCTTTTTCGCTATTTAACTCTGTACGAAGAGATAATGACCCGAAGCGAGTTTCTGCAAGAATCATTTTTTTACCTAACCATAGAGAGAAAAAAAAGCCAGAAAGCATACTAAACAAGACAAGAACACTCATTTTGCTAATATGAACCGACGCATTAAAATTGGGATTAAAATTAAATTTAAAGCCTACATTAAATACTAAAGTCAAAACAAGAGCCACAACAATACAAACTATTCCTGAAACGCCAGCAACGCCAAAACCAGGAATAACAAAGAATTCTAACATCAGCAGAACCACTCCAACTATGAAAAGCAGAATTTCCCAATGCGCAGCAAGACCTTCTAAGTAATGAGGGGCAAAATAGAGCAAAGCGGCAGTCAGGGCGATAATAATTGGCAAACCAAGTCCAGGGGCTTGAAGCTCAAAATAGATTCCTCCTACAATACACATTATCAGTATTGCGCTAACGACGGGATTCACAAGAAAGTTAATAATTTTATCTATTGTAGATAATTTTTGTTCTATAATTTCTGGATTTTCAATTCCAGCATGGGCGAGAACCTCTTCACGTGTTTCTACAACTGCCTCACAGAACCCTTTTCTCACAGCTTCTTCAGAAGTAAAAGTTAGAACTTTACCTTTTTCGCTAATTCCCTTTACCTCTATATCAGGATCTACCATAGCTTGAGCAATATCAGGATTGCGACCATTATGTTCTGCTGTAGTTCTCATCATAGAACGCATATAGGATTGATATTTATCTGGCATTATTTCACCTTCTTGATTCACTACAGAAGCAGCCCCAATAGAGGCTCCAGGGCGCATATATATACTGTCGCACGCTATTGAAATCAACGCTCCTGCTGAAGCTGCATTGTTATTGATAAAAACCAAACTCGTAATTTTCGTGTTGAGAAGTTGAGTTCTGATTTTGTCTGCCGCTTCTAATTCTCCACCAAAAGTATTTAACTCAAGAAAAATATAATCATAATCACCAGATTCTGCTTCTCTTATAGCTTTTTCAGTAAGACGTTGAGTAGGCTTAGAAATATTATCATCAATTTTATAGTAATAAACCCTATTTCTCTGAGCTTCAATATTCATCAAGAGAAAAACAAAACAAATAGTTGTAAAAATTTTCACAGATATATTCATAGTTTTATCGTTTTTTAAGCCTGATTTATTATAAAATTCACTTAATCCTCCATTTATTTTTATCGTATTTAGCCTCAATTTTATTTTCTATATCATCAGAGAGAGCTGAAAAAAAATCAATTCCTGTAATCTCTTCAACGTAATCAACGCTGCAGCAATAGGCAGACAGAAGTCTTGTTTTGTCGTTGTTAGGCATTATAAAACCTATAGCATTCCATTCGCCATTCATATTGCAAAGTACAACTTTGTAGAAATAATCAGGAACAGCAATGCAATTTCGACCTATAACCTTATGAATATTAGTCACAATTGGTCCGCAAGCTACAAAAACTTTACCGTAATAATTAGCCCAACCTCGAACCCTATTTTCTAAATAATTCCAATCACCTTCGTTAAGATAAGGATTCTGCGGGCATATATTGCTCAGATAGAAACATTCCATCATAGCTGTTTCATTCCATTTCATATCTCCTGCGGGAACCATGTGGCCGCGTTCATACCCAGAGTTTTTATAATCCCAATGTTGAGCTGACGCACCTCTAACTTTTGGATCAGGAACAAACTTATTATAGCGTTCTACATAACCTTTAGTTTGATCTGATGTTAAGGAATAAGCAACCCAGTTGGGCAACAGCCATTCTTCATTATAATCGACCGTATAAGCAAAATGTTTGATAATTTGAGAATGGACACGGGGTTTTGTGTATTTAGGGATTTCGTAACTATATGAATAATTTGCATTTTGATTTTTATTTACTATGATTCTTTTTGTATTTGCTTTTTTTTGAGCATTTTTCTTATTCGAAAAAAAAGACTTATAGAGTCCTTTGGATACAAAAAAGGCTATAATTACAAAGAAAAAGAACAATACAGAAGAATTCTTCACACCTTTCTCTGACATAACGAAAATAATTACTTTTGTTTATAATGTAAAGATAATAGCTACACCAAATCTTTGATTGTTTTTCCGATGTTTATTAGGTGGTCTGCGATACGTTCAGAATTTTGAGCAAGCGAAATATATTCAGCACCAACTTGAGGATTACATACTCCTGACGAGAGGCGTTCAATATGCTTTTGTTCCATTTGAGTGGTTAGCAAGTCAACATGCTCTTCAATAAGATTTGCTCTTTCCAAAGCTGTAATATCAATTTTAGAATACGCAATAATAATTTCATCATATAAGTTACAAACCAACTTCTCCATTTCTAAAATTTCTTGAATAGCATCTTCCGAGAAAGCCGCTTCCTGAAGTTTAAGAGAATCAGCATATTCAATAATGTTTTCCGAATAGTCGCCTATACGTTCTAAATCACTAACAGACAGGATTGAAGATGATAGAAATTGGTTATCAAATTTATTTAACTGGTTACTAAGTAGTTCAACAGAGTATCTTACAATCTCCTTATTAAGAAAATTTAGTTCTTTTTCTGTATTACGGAAAGTGTTTATTTCAGAGTAATCTAATGTTGTTACTATATGTATCGAGCGTCGAAAATTTTTAATGGCTAAATCTGCCATATTAAGCACTTCCTGTTTTAGCTGTCGAATAGCTACTACTGGAGTACGTAACATCTGTTCATCCAAAAAATATAGATGAGGTTCTGCGTTATGTTTTTGAGTTGAAATACCATCTTCTTTAATAACTTTACAAGCGAAATTAACCAAAAAATTAGTAAGAGGAAGAGCCACCAACATAGTCGCAACATTGAAAATAGTGTGAAACATTGCCAATTGCAATTGAGGAGCTGTTGGAAAAAAGTTCTCAAAAATACCACCATAGGTAACTCTACCTCCAGACAGAGCCCAGAGAAGTAGAGCACAAAACATAAACAGCACAACACCCATCACATTAAATGTCAGATGTATAACAGCAGTTCGCTTTGCATTCACGCCACTTGTAATACTCGCAATAATTGCAACAACACAAGATCCAATATTGCTACCCATAGTTATGTAAATACCCTGAGTAAGATTAATCAGGCCCGTAACGACCATAGTAATAGCTACGGAAGTCATAACAGAAGAAGATTGTATGATAGCTGTGAGCACAGCTCCAATCAATACTAATAGCACAGGGCTACTAATACTCGCAAGGAATAGTTTTACAGAGTCTAAAGCTGCAAATTCGTCCATTGCAGAGGCCATCATACCTAAACCCACAAAAAGCAATCCAAATCCAGTGAAAATACCACCTGCTTGTTTTATTGACTCATGTTTTGCAAATAGCGTAATAAAAGCACCAACACCAGCAAAAGAGGCAAAAATAAGAGTTGTTGATATACTATTTGTGCCGAACATTCCCAAAGCTACGAGCTGGGCTGTAATAGTTGTCCCTATATTTGTTCCATATATGATAGTGGCAGCTTGTGCCAAAGACATTATTCCTACGTTAACAAATCCGAGAACCATAACAGTAACGGCTCCGCTGCTCTGAATAGCCGCTGTTCCTATGGTACCTATTCCGACCCCCAACCACTTATTGTTTCCTGTTTTTGAAAATAAGCTCTTAAGTCGTTTCGAAGACGCGCTTTCCAAATTGGAACTCATCATAGTGCATGCCTCTAAAAAAACTCCAATACCAGCAGTTAGTGTAAGTATAGCAATGATGATAGATGTTATATTCATAAGAAAAAAAATCCCTAATTTAAGCGCGCAAATATATGATTTTTATTTAAACCGCCCTAAATATTTTTTGTATTTTTTTGATTTTTAGTGTTTTAAACTAAACGAAAGATAGGAAAAAATTAGATTTTCGTTTTTTTTTGAAAAAACATTTTGAACAAATCAAAAAAAGTGTATTTTTGCGCTCCCAAAAAAGGCGGGGTAGCTCAGTTGGTTAGAGCGTCGGATTCATAACCCGGAGGTCACGAGTTCAACTCTCGTTCCCGCCACTTTGACAGCCGAAATGCAGTTGTTGTGTTTCGGTTTTTTTGTAGTGTCTTAAAGGTTGTAACATTCTCGCCGCAAAAATGTCGCCAGAAATGGCAGCACTCTTACAAACTGACAAAATAACAGTTTGTTACATAGAAGTTGTGATAAACTTTATAAAAACAAAATGTTGCTTTTTAAAAAACTTATTCACCTTTTTTGTATCTTTGCCGCTAGTTTTAAAACTAAATCAAACTATTATGTTCGGAAATTTTTCATACGAAAACCCTACAAGGCTACACTTTGGAGAACAAAGCCTTGATTGTTTAAAACAAGAACTATCTAATTATGGAGAAACAGTGATGTTGTCTTACGGAGGTGGTTCCATTAAACGCACGGGTCTGTACGACAAAGTAGTATCTATATTAAGTCAAGCAGGAAAAACAATTATAGAAGATGCTGGCGTTACGCCTAATCCTACTGTTGAGAAACTTTACGAAGGTTGCAGAATTGCTAAAGAGAACAATGTTGACCTTATCCTCGCAGTTGGTGGAGGTTCTGTTTGCGACTATGCTAAAGGCGTTGCCGCTTCTACTTGGATAGACGAAGATCCTTGGAAAAAATACTACCTTGACTATAAAGATCCTGATACTGATGCCAAAATATTGCCAATAGGCTGTATTCTAACTATGGTGGGAACAGGCTCTGAAATGAATGGCGGCTCTGTTATCACTAATCACTCTCAAAAATTAAAAATTGGGAAAGTCTTCGATAGTCGCCTTATGCCAAAATTCACCATCCTCGACCCGACTCTTACATTCACAGTGCCTAAATATCAGATGGTTGCAGGTTTTTTTGATATAATGTCTCACCTTATGGAACAGTATTTTAGTAATGATGATGACAATACCAGCGACTATCTCAACGAAGGACTAATGCGCTCGCTGATACATAGTAGTAGAATTGCTGTTAACAACCCCAAAAATTACGAAGCGCGAAGCAATATAATGTGGACTGCCACTTGGGCACTTAACACACTTGTGGGAAAAGGAAAAACTCAAGATTGGATGGTTCACATGATTGGTCAAGCTATTGGAGCTGTAACAGATGCTACCCACGGTATGACTCTTGCGGCTGTTTCTATCCCTTATTATAAGTACATAATCGATGATGGTCTCCCTAAATTTGTTCGTTTCGCCAAAAACGTTTGGAATATCAATGGAGATAATAAGTCTGAAAAAGAGATAGCTTTAGAAGGTGTTGCTGCTTTAGAGAATTGGATGCGTGAGATTGGTGTTGCTATGAAAGCTTCTGAAGTTGGACTAACCGAAGATAATATTGAAAAAGTAGCCGATGCTACTTTCCTTGGTGGCGGATATAAAAAGCTTACTCGTGATGATGTTATTACAATTTTAAAACAATCTTTATAATTTGTTTTCATAACTTAATTATGGAAAAAAGATATTGGAATGAATATGTTAAAGAGATTGCTGACGACCACTTCTTTTATGAAAGAAGTTGTATAAGACAAACATTCTTTCCTGGTTCAGAAGCCGTTTTCCTTAAAATTCTTCGCAACGATTTAGGAAAAGATATTTATGATTCTTCACATCAACACACTTGCACTGGTATTGGATACCATTCCGACGTTGTACCATACGAAACTACTATGACCATAGTAGGAAGGCTTTTCTCTCTAATGACCGAACGTGGATATAAAAACTATATACCTTCGTGCATCACTTCATTCGGATTGATGACCGAACTTATTGAAACTTGGAATGAAAATCCAGCTGTTTTAGAGAAAACTCGCGATTATTTGTATAAAGCTACAGGGCGTTCTTTCGACCTGCCTGAAAACATAGCACACCCCTCTGACGTTTTTTTTAAATTCAGACACGAACTGAAATCTAAAATGAAATATCAGCTTATTAACCGCTATACTGGAAAACCTTTGCGTGGTGTTGATCACATTGGCTGCCACTATGCCAAGATTTTTCCAAAACACGGTATCGGCAACGCGGAATTCCCTCACGTGCTCGCTGGTATGATTGAAGCCTGGGGCGGAGAAGTTATAGACTATCCAGAACGTCGCCATTGCTGCGGCTTTGGATTTAGACAATATCTGATACAGGAAAACAGAGGATATTCTATTGCTAACTCTAAAAAGAAATTAGAATCTATGGAACCTTATGAACCAGATTTCATTATCTCTAATTGTCCAGGCTGCGCAATGTTTTTAGACAAATGGCAATATACAATAGCAGAAATGGAACATAAAACCTATGATCGCGAAGGTTATGGAATACCTGTTTTTACCTACGAAGAGCTTGCTGGACTGTTGCTGGGTTACGATCCTTGGACGCTCGGTGTTCAACTTCATCAGGTTCAATGTGAACGTTTTTTAAATAAAATTGGCATTGAATATAATCCTGAAGATAAATACAAAGGAGCATCTGGAAAAATACTTAGAACTCCTGAAAAACCCAAAAATCTTAAAGTATAACAAGTAAATTTGATAATGAATATAGCTATTATAGGGGCTGGTCCAGCCGGAATTGAAGCCGCTTCCGCTTTGGCTTCCAAACATAAAGTTACAATCTTTGAAAAAGAAGAACGTCCTCTCTCTAATATACGAGATAAAGCTTTCTTATTTCCTGATTTCAGTTCTGCCAATGATTTGGCCAACAAACTTGAAGCTAAAATTGCTAATGAGAATGTTACTCTTCAAACTTCTGTTGAGGTTTTAGATATTAGACGTAGTGATGATAAATGGACTATAGTAACTGACAGTAATGAAAGTCTAAATTTCGACTATGTAATTGTTGCTACTGGCTACAAAATTTTTGATGCTCGCAAAAAAGAAGAACTCGGTTACGGTATATACAAAGGTATCATCACTTCCATAGAATTAGAAAAGATGATAAAAGAACACTCCATCTTGAATAATATGAACGAAACTCCTCGTCAGATTGTTTTTTTGCAATGTGTCGGCTCAAGAGATGAAAAATCTGGAAATAACTATTGCTCTAAAGTCTGCTGTGTAACGGCTGTAAAACAAGCTATAGAAATAAAAAAACAACATCCAGAGACTGAGGTTTTTATCTATTATATGGATCTTCGTATGTGGGGCGAAGGTTTCGAAGAGATGTATCGTGAAGCTCAGGAAAAATATGGTATTACATTTGTTCGTGGGCGCATTTCTGAAGCTTCAAGCACATTTGACAAACGAGTTCAAATTAAAGCTGAAGATACTCTACTTGGAACACCTTTAACTATGAATTGCGACCTCTTGGTACTGATGGTTGGAATGTGTGCATCTGAAGGTACTTCAAAATTATGTAAAAATCTTGGTATCAACGGATTATATGGATTTGCCGATAGTAAATCACCACATATTGAAGATAACCTCACTACTATGCCAGGAGTTTTCGTGGCTGGTTCTTGCAAGCGACCAATGTGCATAAACGACACCATTAATGACGCTCGTTCTGCAGCTATTACTATTTTAAATTATACTAAATAGACTTAGCCCCCAATTGATTATACATAGATTCTACGTCATACCCCTGCAAGTTACATAATTTGCAGGGTTTTTAATTTGTTTTGTTACTTTTCGTAAAAGAACTCATTCTGCGACAATTTGAGTAAATTCGTATAAATATCAGATTATTTAAGGGGGAAATTTAGATTATTTTTGTACCTTTGCCGCCAGTTTAAAATTTGAACAATGGATAGAAATACTGTGATAGGGCTTTTGTTGATTTTCGCTCTCTTTTTGGGCTTTAGCTTTTACCAATCATCTCAAGTTAAGAAACAGCAAGAGGCTCAAAAGGAGCAATTACAAGCTGAAGAAGAACAAAAAACAAAAGAAGCTGCTAAAAGCCTTTCGCTTAGTGAAACTGAAAATATACCTGCAATAACTAATGCAGAAAACTCATTGGTGGTTGGTTTTTCAAACGCTCAAGTTGGTGAAGGAGAGTATCTCGTAGAAACCAATAAAGCTGTTTATTACTTTGGAAAAAAAGGTGGAACTCTTAAACAAATTGAATTAAAAGATATTTATCGTTATACACCTAAAGATTCTACAAAACAGCCTCTTATAATCTTTGATGACGGATCTGAAGATATTGGAATCCGACTTATGCTCCGTAACCAAGGGGAAATTTCTACAAGCGATTGTTACTTTGTATCCGAAATTGGTGATAAACTCAAAATTGATGATAAAAACAATAAGCTCACCCTTCGACTCTATCCTAATGCCAAAACAGACAGCAACCAATGCGGCGTTTTGAACAAAGAATCCTACATAGAGTATGTATATACTTTCAGTCAAGATGATTATATGTTTGATTTTGATGTTAATTTTGTGAATATGGATGCCTATTTGTATCCAAATAAACACAATTTTACTCTACAATGGAACGCTCAACCTAAATCTGTTGAGAAAAATTTTGATTATGAAAAAAATATAACCTCCATCTATTATATGGACAATGGAGAAGAGGTTGATAATCTTGACGAACGTAAGTCTGATAAAAAAGATTTCTCATCTCCTCTTAAGTGGGTGTCTTTCAAACAACAATTTTTTACTACTTGCTTAATAGCTAAGGATGCACCTTTTACTTCTGGTAGTTTATCTATTCAAACGCCTGAAAATAAAGATAATACAATTCTTAAAAATTGCGACGCAGATTTAGATTTTGAAATTAAAGATTTAAATCAAGGAAAGTTTGGAATGAAAGTTTATGTGGGACCTAACCAATACAGAATTCTCAAAGGTTATGATTTGAAATTAGAGAGACAAGTTCCTTTAGGATGGGGTTTCTTCCTTCTGCATTGGATTAACCGAGGTGTTATTATCCCTGTTTTTAATTGGCTCGAAAACTTTGGGTTGCACTATGGATTGATTATTTTATTGTTAACTATCGCGCTGAAAATCATATTGTTACCTGTAAGTTATAAAACATATATGTCTTCAGCTAAAATGCGAGCGTTGAAACCAGAGATTGAAGCTATTAACGCAAAATATCCTAAGGATGAGGATATGATGAAAAAACAACAGGCCACAATGTCTCTCTATCGAAGTGCAGGCGTAAGACCCGCTGGTGGTTGTTTACCAATGCTTATTCAAATGCCTATTCTTATCGCAATGTATAGATTCTTCCCAGCCGCATACGAACTTCGCCAAAAATCTTTCTTATGGGCTGAAGACCTTTCAACTTACGATTCTGTTTGGGATTTTGGATTCGCTGTACCTCTTTATGGCGACCACATGAGCCTATTCACTATCCTTATGACTATCGCAACTCTTGTTTATACTTGGTTGAATAATAAATTGATGAGCCCAACACAAGGTAATAAAGACCAACAACGTATGATGAACATTATGATGTATTCAATGCCTATAATGTTCTTATTTATGTTTAATAACTTCTCTTCAGCCTTGACTTACTATTATCTGTTGTTCAATATTTTTACTTTTGTGCAAATGTGGATTTTTAGAGTGGCTGTAAACGATGAAAAACTTTACGCAACACTCCAACAGAATATGAAAAAACCAGTGAAAAAGTCAAAATGGCAACTGAAAATGGAAGAACTTCAAAAAAAACAAGCTCAAATGCTTAAGCAACAACAAAACCAACAAAAAAGAAAATAAAATATCAACAAAGACGTTTCTTTTGTAAAAAATAACTAATTTTGCAATTGAATTAGCTTAACAAGTAGAAATCTATGAGTATGGACAATCAAGACAAAAATGAGGTTCTTTCAAGAGCCGTAAAAGCTGGAAAAAGAACGTATTTCTTCGATGTGAAGAAAAGTAGAAACGAAGAACTTTATCTAACAATCACTGAAAGTAAACGCAAAACAGATCCCGAAAGTGGCAATTTCTTTTACGAGAAACATAAGATATTCTTGTATAAGGAAGATTTTGAAAAATTCAAAAACGCATTGTCGGGTGTTATCGACTTTATTGAATTTGGCGAAGAACCTGAAGAGTTTTTCGATTCGGATTCTTTTGGAAAAACATCTAATGCAGATGATATTAATGACATAAGTTTCGATGATATAGACTTGACATTGTAAATGGGTAAGATAGTTGCCATTGTAAATCAAAAGGGCGGTGTAGGAAAAACTACTACTGCTGTAAATTTAGCGGCGTCGTTAGCACTGCTCGATTTCCGTGTGCTCTTGGTTGATGCAGATCCGCAAGGCAATGCCTCAAGCGGCGTGGGGGTTTATCCAGATGATAATACTATCAGCATCTACGATTGTATAGTGAGTGGAAAAATGGCTTCCGAAGCCGTTGTTGAAACAGACACTCCTAACCTCTATCTTATGCCTGCAACTATTCACCTTGTGGGCGCAGAAATTGAGATGATTTCTTACGACCGCCGCGAATATCGAATGAAAGATACACTTAATAATATCAAAAATAATTACGACTTTATCTTTATCGATTGCGCTCCATCTCTCGGTCTTGTAACCCTCAACGCTCTCGTAGCCGCTGATTCTGTTATAATCCCCGTTCAATGCGAATATTTTGCCCTCGAAGGCTTAGGTAAACTTCTCAATACTGTCAGAATTGTTCAGTCTAATATGAACCCAGACTTGTCTATAGAAGGTATTTTGATGACAATGTACACCAACAGATTTAAATCAGCTAACGCTGTTTTTGAAGATGTAAAGTTTCACTGCCGCGACATAGTCTTCGATACCGTGATTACTCGTACTGTGAGACTTAGCGAAGCGCCAAGCTACGGAAAACCTATAGCCGTTTACGATATAAAATCTGTAGGACACGTTAATTATATGAACTTAGCCAAAGAGTTTCTTCTCAAAAATGGCTATACCGTCTAATTTTTTATTGAACAAAATATTATGCCAAAAAACGATAGACCTTTAGGACGCGGATTGGAAGCTATGCTTGGAAATTTTGAGATCCCAAGCAAAGGCGACACTAATCACATTGTTAGCGGAAATAGTACTATTCGCATTGAATCTATTGAAACTAATCCATATCAACCTCGCACAAAATTTGATGAAACTGCCCTCCAAGAATTGGCTGAATCTATTAAAACTTACGGACTTATTCAGCCTGTAACTGTTCGACCTGCTGAAAATGGAAAATATCAACTTATTTCAGGTGAACGTAGATTTAGAGCTGCTCAAATAGCTGGACTCACCGAAATACCTGCTTTCGTGCGCACCGTTGATGACTTGGTATCCATTCAAATGGCTCTCGTGGAAAATATTCAACGTGCTGACTTAAATGCCATCGAAATCGCTCTCAGTTACAGAATGCTCATTGATGAGTGCAATCTTAAACAAGATGAACTCGGCTTAAAAATAGGTAAAACCAATACTACTATTTCTAACTACCTCAGACTGCTGAAACTCTCTACTCCTGCACAAGTTGCCGTTAGAGATAATCTTATTTCTATGGGACACGCCAGAACTCTTGTTGTAGTTGATGATGAAAATATCCAAACTAAATTGGTGAGACAAATTATCGACCAACAACTCTCTGTTCGACAAACAGAAACACTGGTAAAGAAAACATTAGAAAGTTCTGGTAATAAAAAAACTAAAGTTAAAATTACACTCTCAGATGAAATTCGCAATGCTCAAACCTCAATTTCCAATAAATTATCTTCTAAAATAACTATTAAAAAAGATATTTCTGGCAAAGGTTCTATAAATATTCCATTTAAATCTGATGAAGAACTTAAAAGAATATTAAAATTACTGCAATAAACACCAATCTACTTGCGTTTTTTCTCTTAAATTAGAAAAAATGAGCTTTCTCCGAAAACTTATATTCTGTATATCTGTGGTTCTCATATCTTGCACTTTTGCTTATGCGCAAGAACTAACAGCTAATCACACTTCCAAAGTAAAAAAAAGCGACTCTCTGAAAGTCTCGAAACATAGTCCTACAGCTGCTATGTTATATTCTATAATTCCTGGAGGAGGACAAATATACAACAGAAAATATTGGAAATTACCTATTGTATATGGTACTCTTGCTACCTCGAGCTATTTCATTTACAGATATGCTTCAGAAATGATGGATTATAGAAAGGAATTTATCAATAGAAGAGACCATCATTACGACTTTCTTAATCCAAACTATTCAGACAAAAGCGACGAAAATATACTTGCAATGAAACAAACAGCTCAACGAAATATGGAAATTGCTATTGCTGTTACTGCTATTCTATATACATTAAATATTATTGATGCAATGGTAGATGCACATCTTTTCTATTTTGATGTCTCCGATGATCTATCATTACAATGGACTCCTACTATGGTGCCTACTTTAGCTTCTTCACAAAAAGCATTCGGGGTTGGGATAAACCTAAAATTCAAATAATATAAACAGACAAAAATATTAAGGTTTGTTTTTGAAAATTGTGTACCTTCGCACCAAGTAAAAAAAAAACGATATACTAACTGTAATATCTTGATTTTCAATAATCTTACTGTTTGTGAATAACAAGACATACGAAAAATATCTCACACATCCAATATATGGGTTAGTTAAAAAAGCTGCCGAGGAACTTGGTGTTGATGCCTACGTAGTAGGCGGGGTTGTTCGCGATATTATTATGCGTAGGCACAATACAGACATTGACATTGTTACCGTTGGAAGTGGTATCAACTTAGCAACTCACACAGCCACCCTCATCTCACCAAATCTCACCGTAAATATTTATAAAAATTTTGGTACTGCTCAATTTAATTACGAAGGTTGTATAATTGAATTTGTAGGTGCTCGAAAAGAATCTTATAGCTTCGACTCAAGAAAACCTATTGTTGAAAATGGAACCTTAAAAGACGACCAGCTTCGTCGCGATTTCACTATCAACGCTATGGCTATAGCTCTTAATGGTCCTAATATCTTCAATTTAATTGACCCTTTCAACGGAATAAACGATATTGAAAATAAAATTATTCGAACACCATGCGACCCAGACAAAACATTTTCCGATGATCCTCTGAGAATGATGCGCGCTATTCGCTTCTCAACACAACTTAACTTCAATATTTTCTCTGAAACTCTTGAAGCAATAAAAAGGAACGCTCATCGACTAGAAATTATTTCAAATGAACGCATCATGGAAGAATTTAACAAAATTCTTCTCTGCATTAGACCCTCACGAGGAATAAAACTATTAGACGAATGCGGACTTTTAGAACTTTTCCTACCCGAACTTATAGCCTTAAAAGGAACCGAATCTATCAATGGTAAGGGACATAAAGACAACTATTTACATACTTTAGAAGTGGTTGACAATATAGCTATGAGTACCACTAACCTATGGCTCGTTTGGGCTGCACTTCTTCACGATATTGCAAAACCCTTAACAAAACGCTTTGACAAAATCCATGGCTGGTCGTTTCATAATCACGAAGCTGTTGGAGCAAAAATGGCTTTCTCTATATTTAAACGTTTACATTTGCCTAACAATGAGAAGCTTAAATATGTTCAAAAACTCATCAGCCTACACCTTCGACCTATTGCTTTAGTAGAAGATTCTGTAACTGATTCGGCTGTTCGCCGATTGCTTTTTGAAGCAGGCGATGATATCGATGATTTAATGATGCTCTGTCAAGCGGATATCACTTCCAAAAACTCTCTTAAAATAAAACTCTACCATAAAAACTTTGAAATTGTAAAACAAAAACTTATCGAAATTGAAGAAAAAGACAGACTTCGCAATTGGCAACCTCCAATAAATGGAGAAGATATTATGAGTACTTTCGATCTCCAACCTTGTAAATTGGTGGGTGAGATTAAAGACGATGTATGCAATGCCATCTTAGATGGAATTATTGAAAACTCTCGTGAAGCTGCCATACAGAAAATGCTCGAATCAGGCAAACTTCACGGTCTTGAATCTAAAATTTAACACCCATGAAAATAATAAAAATTTTTATCTTATCTGTGATTGTAATTTTATCTTTATCTGCAATTAGCTGTAAAAACAAAAAGCCTGTTTTGTCGAGACCTAATGAACTCATAAATCGCATGACTTTAGTAAATATTCTTGCTGAAAGTTATCTGATAGAGAGTACTCTACAGGTTATTCCTACTGATTCTATAAGTAAAGATGAACTTGCTCGTCAATATTACAAAGACCTTTTCGACCGTTATCACATCACAAACGAACAGTTTGAAACCTCAATTGCATACTACGTTAGTGAGGAAAAATCCGCAGAAAAACTTCTAAACGACGCTTCTGCTATAATCATAAATAAAAGAAATGAGCTAACACTTTTTGAAATAGATGATACTATAAATTAGTTATTCCAATAGATGTAAGATATTTTGTTATAATATTATTTCTGTAATTTGTGTATCTTTGCATAATTTTTTTGAATGATAAATGAAAAACGAGAATAATCAAAATAGAAAGAACGAAAAAAAACGTCAAAAAGTAAAAAGTAATGGTGAACGTTTGTTAAAAGACCCCGCATTAGAACGCAACGGAGCCGAGACTTATGATGAGCGCGAATATGTTGATATGATGACTCCTGAAGAACTCGAAGAAGTTACTAAATCAATGCGGCGAAAGATAAATCAAGTTAACAAACAAGATTTGGAGAGCAACGTTCCTTCTCAAGGTGAAGATTGGGAAGAGTATTTAGATATGGATATTCGCACTGGCGTTTCATACGAAGCTAATGATATTGTTAACAATATTTTCCATACGAGAGGATTAAACAATACCCCAAACCCAGAGAATGCTCATTGTGAACAATATCAGTATAGTTCTTGTAAACTTCCTTCCTATAATTGGATCGACAAAATGGATATTTCTCTCGATTATTTAGAATTTCCAATTGCGGAAGTGAGATTTAAAAATAGCCATAAAGATTTTTACATTTTACCAACTAATTCAACATTTAAAGTTGGCGACATCGTTGCTGTGGAAGCAAATCCTGGTCACGATATAGGTATAATTTCAATGTTAGGTCTTCAGGTTCAACGTCAGATGAACGCTAAAAATATAAATATAGAAAACGTAACAAAAAAACTCTACCGCCACGCTCGTTACGCTGACATTGAAGAATGGATAGCCACTGTTGATAAAGAATACACCACAATGCTGTCGTCGCGTTATACAGCATGGGACCTTGATCTAAAAATGAAGGTTAACGATGTTGAGTATCAAGGCGATGGCACTAAGGCTATTTTCTATTACTCAGCAGAAGAACGTGTGGATTTTCGTGAGTTGATTAAGATTTTAGCTGAACAATTTCATATTCGCATAGAAATGAGACAGATAGGAGTTCGACAAGAAGCTGCAAGGTTGGGTGGAATCGGCTCTTGTGGCCGTGAATTATGTTGCTCACAATGGCTTACTAATTTTCAATCTGTATCTACAAACACAGCAAGAACACAACAATTGTCACTTAATCCTCAAAAACTTGCTGGAATGTGCGGCAAACTTAAATGCTGTTTGAATTTTGAACAAGAAACCTATTTGCGCGAACTCCAAGAATTTCCTTCTCAAGACATCATTCTCAAAACTAATAAAGGTAATGGTGTTTACAATAAAATTGATATTTTCAAAAAACTCGTTTGGTACTCCTACGAAGATGATTCTTCTACAATTTTCTCCATCCCTTTAGATAAAGTAAAACATATTATCAAATTGAATGAACAAGGTAAAAAACCAGAAAAATTGGAAGATTTTGCCATTGTTAACCAAAAGAAAATGGAAGAAAACAACACTGCAACCGCTGATGAACTTAAACATATCGCTGATTCATAATATTATGAAAACTCTCTATAATTTTTTTCTATTTTCATTGGCATCTCTGATACTTATCTCTTGCTCTAACAATTATTATGCAGAAGTTCAATCTCTGCCTAATGAAAAATGGTCTATCAACAATCCGTTATCTTTCAAAATAAATATTGAAGACTCTATGCAGTATTTCAATATGTATTTTTTGATTAGAAATACAACAGACTTTGAAACGCAAAATTTTTACGTTTTTATGAAAACAAAATATCCTGATGGAATTGTAGAACAAGACACTTTGGGCTTTATTCTTTGCGATAAATATGGCAATTGGACTGGAAAAGGGCGAGGCCGCTTGAAAGATAATAAGTTCCTATTCCAAACTAATATAAGATTTCCAAAAAATGGCGAATATGTCTTCACTGTAACTCAAAGTATGAGAAACGATGTTGTTGAAGGGATTAGCAACTTCGGAATTATTTTGGAAAATTATGAACCTAAAAAACAATCAAGATAACTTAGAATGGAATCTTTCTATTTAAGTATTTATGAAGATTACACATACTCGCACTATCCGATGATACTTAAACCTTCGGGGAAATATGATAGTGAAAATATCTCTCATAGCCGCTCAAATATCTTTGGTTACACTCATCATTTTTTTATCAATCTTCTTAAAAATAGAGATATTCCTGTAGTTATAACAGATCAAATTTCAATTTCTACCATCGGCAAAACCCATCCTTTCGAACCCGAAATCGCTATTATTGATGCAGAAAAAGGTCTTTTTATTGACCTTGAAATTGACGTCCCTTACCACGAATATTATAGATTTCCAATGAATTACTACTCAAAAAATGTTGTTACTGGAAATATTTTCAATTACAACAAAAATAGGGACGATTTTTTTAGACGCAACGGCTGGTTTGTAATTAGATTTTCAGAAAAACAAATATTCGAACAACCTGATAATTGTATCAGTTTTATTAAAAACTTTCTCTCCGAACTCAATAATAATTCTTACGATAAGCTCTATATTGAAAAAGAAAAATGCTGGAGCCTTTCTGAAGCAGCTATGATGGAAAAAGAGTACGTTAGAGAAAACTATTTAAACATACAAAATTTTAATAAACCAAAATATATTGATAGTGTTGTTGATGAAGTTAGAGCCTCTTTACCTTCAGAGTTTAGACCTACAATAGTTTTCAATGAAGAAAACCACACCTATTTTGATGAAAGAGATCAAAGTGGAGCTGCTAACTATATTTCTGTAACAACATTAATAGAAAAGTTTTTTCCACACTTTGACGAAGAAGCTTATATTGAGAAGTATATAGCGGAAGGTAATACTCGGGAACATGTTATAGAAAAAATGACAATACCATCAAAAATAGGGACACATATTCACGAACAAATTGAATTTTATTTAAAAGGGTTAGAGCATAACGAAGACTCGAAGGAATTTAAATTGTTTTTGAATTTTTACAACGAACAGATATTACGCCGCGGTTTGGATTTTTATGACGCTGAAAAGAAAATTATTCTTCCAAGATACAATATAGCAGGAACAGTTGATGCTCTCTTTAAGAAAAGCAATGGAGAATATGTTATGGTTGATTGGAAACGCAGTAAAAAACTGATAATAAATGGTTTTCCTAAAAAATACGGTTATGGAAATGGATTCTCCATTTTATCTCACTTAGATAACTCGAGTTACTATCATTATGAGCTTCAACAGAGTATGTATAAATACATTTTGGAACGTGAATATGCTATTCGTATATCTTCAATGATATTGTGTGTTTTGCACGAAGATTATGACAAATATTATACAATACGATTGTCGAATTATAGAGAGAAAGAAGTTGTTGAAATGATTGCTGCACACACTATTTGTAATAGATAGTATATGCAAAAAAGGCGCACACTTGTCGTATGCGCCTTAGAATATTTTCCAAATTATTAGTGGCTATTTTTCAAGTCTTATGCGGGCGTCAACTGCGGTAACGTAGCGAGGATTACCGAGAAGTGGGTTAAGGTCCATCTCGGCAATTTCGGGAGCGGCTTGCACTAATGCACTGACTCTCGCCACTTGATCCGCGTATAGATCAATATTTACAGGTTCCTGTCCTCTAACACCTTGCAAGATTTTATATCCACGTAAATTTTTCAACATCTCTTTGGCCTCCGCAGCAGTTATCGGAGCCAATGCAGACTGAACATCTTTGAGAACTTCAATAAAAATACCACCTAAACCGAAAAAGATTTGGTGTCCGAATTTTTCATCTTTGATTGCACCTATATACACATCTGTACCGTCTAACATAGGATACATCTCAACAGCATAAGTGTCCTGAATAGCCATAAGACGGTCGAACTCGCGACTTACAGTATCTAAATCTTTAACATTCAGTGTTACTCCTCCGACATCGGATTTGTGGAGAGGACCAACAACTTTCATCACTAATGGAGTATCTTTTCCACATCCAACTTCCTTAGCGAAAGCTAAAGCGTCATCCTTTTTATCCACTTCAACAGATTTTTTTCTTGATATGCCTGCAGCGTCCAACAGTTCGTTATAGTCAGCGATTTCCATATATCCATTTTCGCATTTATCAATGGTTTTGCGAATACGTGCAACATCTATTTGAGGTTGTTCAACAACTTCTGGTTGTGGTTTTGGAGTGTTGTAAATTTTGCAGAGAGCATTTCCGAAAACGCATTCCTCTGGGAAATTTATACGATGTTTGTTATTTATAAAATCTGCTATTTCATCTTTAACATTTATTATTGATGGGAGAATTGGGAAGATAGGCTTTTTGCAAGTTTTCATCTTTTTGTCAAGGACTTCATAAACTTCCCAATTGGCGAATAGTCCAGGAGATCCGAAAATAACGCACATACAGTCAATATTATCGAAATCATTCTCACAAGCATCAATAATGTAGCCGAGTTGCTCAGCGGTGCCGGTTGCCAGAAAATCTATTGGGTTTCCTACAGAGGAACCAGCAAACAATTTTCCGAGAAGTTCTTGCGCTTTGGGGCCTTCAATATGTGGAACATCCATGCCGTTGTTTGAAAGAACATCTGTCAACATAACTGCCGGGCCGCCTGCGTGCGTGATAACAGCCATATTTTTCCCTTTAACCTCAGGATGCATAAATATAGCACACACCGTTGTGAGTTCTTGTCTATTGTGGCAACGAACTATACCCGCTTTACGGAAAAGAGCGTCAACAGCCGCATCGTTAGTAGCCAAGGCACCAGTGTGTGATGATGCTGCACGACTTCCTGCCGCCGAGCCGCCAGATTTGATTGCTGCTATCTTACAACCTTTGTTAATCAATGAGCGAGAATGTTTTAACATTTTTTGAGGATCGCTGATTTTCTCCATATAAAGCATTATCACTTTAGAAGACTTCGCAGGATCGAATGTCATATCTAAATGTTCGAGAACATCTTCAATACCCATCTGAGCAGAGTTTCCAACTGCCCAAACGCTATTGAAAGTCAAACCATTCGACATTCCGTACTCTTTAATAAAAACCGCAGTAGCACCAGAACCAGTTACGAAATCAACACCTTGAGGGTCAAGAGTTGGAATAGGCGCATCAAAAGCACCACAATAATTAGTGTTTAAGAAACCTGTGCAATTTGGTCCTATCAAAGAACCTCCAACGCTGTTAATTGTATCCACAATATGCTTTTCCAACTTAGCACCTTCTTCGTTTTCTTCTGAAAATCCAGCTGATACAATTATGAATCCGCCTGTTTGTTTCTCTTTTGCTAAAACATCGACCGTTGCAGGACAATATTTCGCAGCAATGGCAAGAATAGCACAATCTACTTGTGGTAAATCTTCAACCTTAGCATAACATTTTACACCTTGGACTTCAGTTTCCTTAGGATTCACGGCATAAATTTCACCTTTGAATCCGCTATCTAAAAGGTTTTTTAACACTTTTCCACCTGGTTTGTGCACATCACTTGATGCGCCACATACTACAATACTCTTCGGGTCTAATAATTTTTTATTTATCATATTTTTTTGTTAATTTTTATTCTATTATATTTTCTTATTTTTATGATAGTAAATCGAATTTCAGACTCTTAATTCGTTCTTCAAGTTCAGATTTAACAGATTCAATGTTTTGGTTTTCAGAAACTATACCATGAACACTGAAATAGAATTTAATCTTCGGTTCTGTTCCAGAGGGACGAACTGTTACTAAACTTCCGTCAGCTGTTTCAAATTGTAAAACATTTGAAACAGGGAGGTCAATTTTATCGTACGTATTTTGTTTAAGGTTAAGGGTGTGTTGAAACTTATAATCGTGAACCTTTAACACTGGTTGTCCCGCCAATGCTTTAGGAGGATTTTCACGTAAGGCACTCATTCTATTAGAGATTGCTTGCATTCCAGCAGCACCTGGTTCTGTAAGTGAAACCATCGATTCCATATAATATTGATATTGGCGATAAAGAGTTTCCAATTGTTGTATTAGAGAACGATTGAATGTTGATTTGTAGTAAGCTGCCATTTCTGCTATCAAACAACAAGCAGACACTGCGTCCTTATCGCGCACAAAATCATCGACCAAATAACCATAACTTTCTTCTCCACCAACAAGAAATTTCGCTTTCCCTTCGTTCTCTTTTATCTTCTCAGCTATATATTTAAAGCCAGTTAAAACATTAAAACACTGAATATTATAATCAATAGCTATTTGCTCTATAAGTCCTGTTGTTACAATAGTTTTAACCACGAAAAAGTTATTATCTAAAGGATTTATATTTGTTTGAGAAAGAATATAATGGAATAATAGAGAAGCAGTCTGATTTCCGTTAAATAATTGATAATCACCATCTTCTGTTCTCACTGCAATTCCTACTCTATCGGCATCAGGATCTGTTGCAAGCACTATTTCAGCACCAAGTCGTTTGGCTTCAGTTATAGCCATCTCTAAAGCGGCTTTTTCTTCTGGATTTGGAGATTTTACTGTTGGAAAGTTGCCGTCAGTAACAGCTTGTTTTTCAACTATATGCACATTCTTAAATCCAAAATCATTCAAAGCTTGTGGTACAATAGAAACACCTGTTCCGTGCAGCGGAGTATATACAATACATAAATTAGAAGACTTGGCAACAGCTTCTGGATTTCGCGACAGACGGCGAATCATCGTTAGATAGACATTATCAATGTCTTTTCCTATTATTCTAATCAACTTATGATCGCCTTTCCATTTAACTTGGTTAACTTCTGTAATTCTATTAACTTCAGCAATTACATTTTTATCGTGCGGTGGTACCAATTGCCCACCATCGCTCCAATAAACTTTATAGCCGTTATATTCTTTAGGATTATGAGAAGCAGTGATCATAATACCTGCGTTGCACTGCAAGTGGCGCACTGCAAAAGAGAGTTCAGGTGTTGGGCGCAACGACTCAAAAAGAAACACTTTTATATTATTTGCCGACAATATTTCTGCTGATATTTCAGCAAATTCTTTACTAAAATTTCTTGAATCATAAGAAATCGCTACTTTAATATCTTTTTTAAATACCTTAGTCAAATAGTTTGCCAATCCTTGTGTTGCAAAGCCAACTGTGTATCGGTTCATTCTATTGATACCAACTCCAAGTATTCCTCGTAAACCTCCAGTGCCAAATTCTAAAGTGCGATAGAATGCGTCCGACAAAGAAGCAGGATCCTCTCTCTGCATTCTTCTAATCTCGTTTTTAGTTTCTTGGTCATAATCGCCATCTAACCAAGATTCGATATTTTGTTGTATAAAATCATCCATAGTATTTATTTTTTATTAACAATCCAAATTATGAAGAGCAAAGCAATAAGCGCCTATAGAAGTAGCCTTGCTGGTGCCTAAGCGTGAGAGCATCACCCCAAGCCTACTTTGTATATCCACTGATACAGTTTCATTTGTTCCATAAATACTAATCTCGCGAGGTTCCCCTTTTACAAATGTTTCAAATTCTGATTTATTCTCTAAATCATAAACTTTAGATGGAACTCTTCGCAAAGTATCGCCTCCGAGAGTCTGCATCTGAGCATTAAGCTCTTTCATTAATGATGGCATATAATATTTGTATGCTTTACTAATGCCTCCGCCTATCACGATTATGCCATCAAGCATACAAGCTGCTTGGGCAATTGCATAACCAGCTGCTTCACCGAGTTTCGCGAATGCTTGTTGCGCTGCTGTCTTATCCCCATCTGTGTTTCCTTCTGCTATTCTAAAAATATCGTAAGTGTCAGTATATTGGTGCGATTTTTCATCTACTGCAACTTCTTGATAATAACGAAGTACTGCACGAAGTGATACACCTTCTTCTGCTATAATATTTTGTCCTAACTTACTTGGAGTACAATAAATTTCAGAACAACAATTATCGCCAATATACATATTTTCGTTAGTGGTCAAACCAAAACCGAAACCAGTTCCAAAAGTAAAACCCAATAGATTTTTATATTGCTTTACGCCACCTGAGTTTTTTATCTGCTCGTTAAGTTGAGGTAGCGCACCTGCTAATGCTTCTCCGTATGTAAAAAGATCAGCATCATTGTTGATAAATACAGGCACATTAAATTTTTTTTCCAAAAAAGCCTTCAACGCAACACCGCCTTTAAAACAAGGAAAATTAGTTAAGCGTTGGGGAAAAACGCCGTTGGGGTAGTCTGCAGGGCCAGGAAATGCAAAGCTTATAGCCACTGGTTTTTCAGATAATTGTTCAATGATATAAGAAAAACCATTTACAAGATCCCGCAAAAGTAACTCTAAGTCATTAGGGTGAGTTGGCAATTCATAATTATCAGTAACAAATTCACATCCGCGCATCGCTGAAAAGCGGAAATGAGTACCTCCCGCATCTAAGGTAACTACTATTCTATTATCCTCATTATACATAATTTACTAATTCTAAAAAAAAACTGTATATTTCGTGCAAAAATAATATTTTATTTTGGAATTTAGCACATTAGTGGGTGTAAAATTTGTTTCTGTAATTGAGATTGATTTTTTTGTTTTATTAAATAATTCTTACACTTTGTAATGAATTACATTTACTAATTAGTAGTTTTTTTGTGAAATTTTCACGAAATTCAGGAAAATTGTTTTAATAGAAACTTTAAAAATTTTAAATAATTGTTCGTAACTTTGTTGATAACAAATAGATAAAAAATATTTTGTATATGTATTTTGATATAAAAAAAAATGTATTTTTGCAGCCTTAAATTTGACTTAGCTAAAAGAGAGAAGAAAATAATAAAGAATATAGCAATGAAACACGAATTGATTCAGTACGTAGAAGATAATTTTGTAACCACGCAAGAGTTTCCAAAATTCAAGGCTGGTGATACGGTGAGTGTATCATACAGAATTGTTGAGGGTTCTAAAGAGCGTATTCAACAGTTTCAGGGTGTGGTTCTTCAAGTTAAAGGAAACGGTGTTAACAAAACTTTCACGGTAAGGAAAATATCTGGCGGTGTTGGTGTTGAAAGAATTTTCCCTTTCACCTCTCCAATGATTGCTGACCTCAAAGTTGTTAAACGCGGTTTGGTTCGCAGAGCAAGAATTTATTATCTCCGCAACCTTACAGGTAAAAAAGCTCGTATTAAGGAACGTAGAGGTTAATCATAATGTAAGATTTTTAATGGTTAAATGAAAAGGGTGGCTTTTGTCATCCTTTTTTTGTAATTTTGCAACGTGAAAAAACTTGTTATATGTCGTTAATTAACTCAATGGAAACAACAGGCTCTAAGCTCTTCAAGTATAGAGGGCAAATTCCTGTTATTATCTTCATTGCAGCTATACCTATACTTTTTGTAACACCTTTCAACAAGCTGCTTTGTGTTAACAATTATCCAAATTCTCCTTTTTGTATCTCTGCAATAATAATATCAGCAATAATTACATTTTTAGGACTTTCATTGCGGGCTTATACAGTATGTACAACCCCCAAGGGTACCTCAGGAAGAAATACTTCCAAGCAAGTTGCTGATTCTCTTAACACAAAAGGAATGTACTCGGTTGTACGACATCCTCTATATTTTGCCAATTATTTGATATGGGCTGGCATTCTTGTTTTCACCATGAACCCATTTGCTTTCGCTATAGTCTCTCTTGTATATTGGATTTATTACGAAAGAATTATGATGACAGAAGAGGCGTTTCTTCGTCAAAAATATGGACAAGAATTTGAAGATTGGTCGCAGAAAGTTCCTGCATTCTTTCCTAAAATTTCTATTTTTCAAAATGGTATGCTTGACTTTTCCTTGAAAACGTTCATAAGAAGAGAGTATGCAACCATTCTTTCTACTTTGGTATCATTTCTAATTGTTGATTACTTGAATAGATACATTTTTGATATTCAAAATGGAATTTCTACTTTCCAATTTTTCACCCCTATGTTTTGGATAACTGTAGTTTATATTGCTATTGCTCTCATAATAAAATATTTAAAACATAGAACTGATGTATTAAAAGCAGATAAAAACAGAGATTAATCATAATTAAAACATCATAATATGAACATCACACACATTGAACATTTAGGTATTGCAGTTAAAAGTTTAGAAGATTCTATTCCCTATTACGAGAAGATTCTCGGTATGAAATGTTACAACATCGAAGAGGTTGTAGATCAGAAAGTTAAAACCGCTTTTTTCAAAGTTGGACAGACAAAAATAGAACTACTCGAACCCACATCTCCTGAAAGTACAATTGCAAAGTTTATTGAAAACAGGGGAGAAGGTATTCATCATATTGCTTTTGCTGTTCCTGATACAAATACAGCACTTCACGAACTTGAGGAGAAAGAAGTACGATTGATTGATAAATCAGCTCGTCCTGGTGCTGAGAACTTGATGATTGGATTTGCACATCCCAAATCTACTGGCGGTGTTCTAACCGAATTCTGTTGTCCTAAAGGAGAATAAATTTGAGATAAAATGTTGAAAGATAAGAATTTTTGGAGTATCCACATAAAATGGGGCTTAATTCTCGGCATCTTTCTTGTCGGGTTGGAGGTTGTTAAAATGTTTGCTCGGAAAGTCGATTATCAAGGCAGTCAACTTCTTGATATTGCGATGATTATAGGGTTTATTTTAATTCTTTTCTATGGAGTTCGAGAATTCAAAGATAACTATTTAGAAAGACTTTCATTTTCAAAAGCTTTTTTATCAACCATAGTTATCTCTTTTTTGGGAGCTTTAATTATTTTAGGATACGACAATATTCATTACTCTGTTATTGAAAAAGATGGATTGCAAAGCAAATATACTGTTGCCTTAGAGAAGTACAAAAGTAATTTAGCAAAAGATACAATAACATCAGCCGAACTTCTCGTTTATACTAATAGTGTTGACTCAATAATCACCGCTCAAAAAGAGCATTATTTCTTTGAAAATCACTTAAATGATTCTGTTGTAACAGAAGTTAATAATGGAATTCAAATCTTTCAACAATATTACTCAAACAAGATTCTTTCTAAGCCCGAAAACGATAAAAAATTCTACACATTACGAGATTTTTCTCAGTATGCGCGCCGTATCTTAGTTGAAACTTTAGTAAGCTATACAGAACAAAACGTATCAAAAGTTTCTACTGATGCTGTACAAACCATAATTCAAAATAGTAATAAATCTATTGAATATATAGATCCGCTTGAAAATAGATTTTATTCAACAAAGGCACGTGTTCCCAGATATGATAAAATGGGAAAATATGCAACTGTTAGTGCAATAATATACCTAATTTACGGAATGTTTTTCGGACTTTTTGTTGCTATGTTTCACTACCGTTCTAAAAATCCCATAGAACCTCAAACAGAGCCTGACGTTGAATCAGAAATAACAGAACAATCAGAAACCGAATAATAACTAAAGTTGAATTAAAGTTATGGATATATCAGTAATAGTACCTTTATTAAATGAAGCAGAATCATTGCCAGAATTAGCCTCGTGGATTGAGCGTGTTATGGCAGAACACAATTTTTTTTATGAAATAATTATGGTTGATGATGGTTCTACAGATGATTCGTGGGAAGTAATACAAAATCTTCACGCTGCAAATAATTGCGTGAAAGGTATCCGCTTTAGAAGAAATTATGGTAAATCTGCAGCTTTAAACACAGCTTTTGAAACTTGTGAGGGCGATGTTGTAATCACTATGGACGCTGATCTTCAAGATAGTCCTGACGAGATTCCAGAACTCTTCAATATGATAAAAGAAGAGGGTTACGACCTTGTGTCTGGCTGGAAAAAAGTTCGCTACGACTCGAAATTGGCAAAAAATATTCCTTCAAAATTTTTTAATTGGACAACCCGTAAGATGTCGGGAATAGATCTTCACGATTTTAACTGTGGACTTAAAGCTTATCGCAAAGATGTTATAAAGTCTATTGAAGTTTATAGCGAGATGCACCGTTACATTCCTGTTATTGCGAAATGGGCAGGATTTAATAAAATAGGTGAAAAGGTTGTAATCCATCAGAAACGAAAACATGGTGTATCGAAATTCGGATGGAATAGATTTGTTAATGGTTACCTTGACCTTCTGACGGTAGATTTTATGTCGCGCTTTAGCCGAAAACCTATGCATTTTTTTGGCACAATGGGTACTTTATCGTTCCTAACAGGAATAGTGATTACTATTATTCTCATAGTTCAAAAATTGCATAATTTAGCTAACAATGTAACTAATTTCCGACAAGTTACAGATCAACCGTTATTTTATCTTGCTTTGCTTGCTATGGTTTTCGGGCTTATGCTTTTCCTCGCGGGATTTCTTGCTGAACTCATAGCTCGCAACGGTTCAGACAGAAATAAATATCTCATTTCAGATAGAATTGAATAAGATATTATTTATTTTGTGGGTAGCTATTTTTACCATGATTTTATATTGCAGCGCAATGTCTTACGTTTCCAAGGTTGCTGGTTGCGGTGTTGTTAAAGATATATCAAGTAATAATAGTACTGGTTTTTCTGTTTTACCCACAGGAAGTTTTGGGAATGGAGAATATTCAAGATTATTGCTCTGAAACTGGTTTTGGGACATGCTTAGAAGTGGTGAAGAAACTGGTGAAGAAACCTCGCCTATTCGCCTCTTTTATAGTAATAATTCTAAGATAGAGATAATAATTGTACCTCTAAAGATGCATTTTATACTGTTAGATGCGTTAAAAATAAAAAATCTTAATAACCACTATTTGATAGAGAAGTTGTTTGGCATCCAATAAGTTTGTCATACGACGAGCCATCTTCTCTAAAATACACGTATATTGTATATAAATTATCTGTTTGGAAGTGAGATCCCTCAATATATGTCGCATCAATAGTTTTAGTATCGTGCGGCACATATACATATTGGTAGTTATATACGCCCTGCTTTAATAAAATATCTGTTTCCCAGAATTGAAAACCACTATTATATTTAAGTTTCGCCTCTTCTTTAATTTGCCAATCTGTTAGCTCACCAAACACATACACCTCACCTCCTTCAAAAGGAAAATCGCTTTTAAGAGTAAAATGTGTAAATACATAATCTTCTGAATATCTATTATTTAGATCTCTATTATAGAAGTATCTATATCCATTCATAGTTCCTCTACTTTCGTATGCGGAATAAGGACGTGCATCATCTTGCAAAACATAAGCATGAGAGTGTCGATTTACGAAAGATATTCCTACGATACGATCAGAATTAGACCTAAGCGTAGAGATGTCGAAAGTGCGAAATTCAGCACTCCCATCAAAAACATTCTTTCCGTCTCTATGATCAAAAAAGAGTTCTGTAGGATTGCCTGAATGATACGTCAAACCTATCTTTGCGTTATCCCAGCGACCATTTTGTTGTATTGTTGCACGAATAGAAAGTTGTGGATTTCGGATTTGGTAACTTCCTGGATAGAGAACAAAATCCACCTCTTGTCTCTTGAAACGCTCTGTAATATCGGTAGCAGGATGAACATTAGGAACGATTTTTGCGGTAATAGGTTCTAATACCATAAAGCGCTGCGTTAAAATTGGATTTTCAGGAGAATCATCATATACAAAAAGGAGATAATTGCCTGATTTAGAGAAAGAAATATTATTATTTGGAAACTCCGCGTGATAATGTATATAAGGTTCAATAGTGTTAAACGAGTGCTCATATTCTGTAATATCTTCTTCTGTAAAGCCATCGATATATTCTATTTGATTTAAATCTGAAGGTTTCCAATCGTATGTACAATGTATAAAAGTATATTTAAGATGGCGCGGTTCTAACTCTAAATCATCAAAATCTAAAACAAAAACACTTTGCCCCAATATACCAATCGGAACTGAAAACTTCTCGTCGGAATTTCTTAAAGTTACACTCTCAATTCCTTCAACATATTTTTTATTATCAAACTGAATATCAAATTCATTCTGACAACGTAAAACATTATAAAAAGAAAGGAGAGAGAATATCAGAAGTAAAAGTTTTTTCATTTTAAGATTATTACTTTGTATTAGAATTATAAAAATAGATTTTCAGTTGTGAAGTAATGTTAGTGTTTAAAGTGTCTTACCCCTGTAAAAACCATAGAGATACCTAATTCATTACACGCTTTGATAGAATCCTCATCACGAACACTTCCGCCAGGTTGAATTATAGCAGTTACACCATATTCTTTTGCCATTTTTACAACGTCATCAAAAGGGAAGAATGCGTCGCTGGCGAGACAGATATTATTATTGATTCCTTTCGATTTTGCTTCTTCGAGGGCAATATGCGCTGCGCCTACTCGGTTCATTTGCCCCGCCCCGATGCCAACAATTTTACCATTAGAAGCAACAGTTATTGCATTTGAACGCACATGCTTGCAGATAGTCATTGCCAACTTTAAGTTTGCAAGTTCTTCGTCATTAGGTTGCTTATCTGTTACAATTTGAAGTTCATAATCGTCAAATTTTTTACTATCAAGAGATTGACAAAGAAGTCCACCTGCCACACTTACAAACATATTTTCATCGGCATTATCTTTTTCTGTACTGAAAGTCATAAGGCGAATATTCTTTTTAGAGGAGAGATGTTCAAAGGCGTCTTTAGAGAAGCTTGGTGCGAGAATTATCTCGAGGAATACCTGTTTCATAGCTTCGGCAGTGGGCAAATCAATTTCTCGGTTTGATGCAACAATACCTCCAAATATAGATACGCTATCTGCCTCGTATGCACGAGTCCATGCCTCGAAAGCACTATTACCAACTCCCACTCCGCAAGGATTTTTATGCTTAACCGCAACCATAGTAGGCGCATCAAACTCGCGAAGAATTTGCAATGCTGCATCAGCGTCTTGTATATTATTGTACGACAATTCTTTACCATGCAACTGCTCCGCCCATGCAACTGAGAAACCTTGCTTTTTCCCAGCATAAAAAGCAGCCTTTTGATGAGGATTTTCTCCATATCGGAGCGATTGTTTCTTTGAGAAAGTTAAAGTAAGATTTTCTGGCTCTTTATCATTTGTTTTCTCTGTTAAATATGTAGCGATATAAGTGTCGTATGCAGCGGTGTGGCGGAATACTTTGGCAGCAAGCCGACGACGTGTATCAGATGTAGTATTTCCATCAGCTTCTAACTCCGAAATCACGATGTCGTAGTCTGCGTTATCCACAATAACAGTTACAAATGCATGATTTTTTGCTGCACTGCGCAACATCGAAGGACCACCAATGTCGATGTTCTCAATCGCTTCCTCAAAAGTTGTTTCAGACTTTTCTATAGTCTGTTTGAAAGGATATAGATTAACAACAACCATATCAATAGGTTGAATATTATTGTTCTCCATTTCTTTAATATGCTCTCCATTTGTTCTAACTGAGAGCAAACCACCGTGTACCTTAGGGTGAAGTGTTTTTACACGACCATCCATAATTTCAGGAAAACCAGTAACGTCGCTGATACTAATAGTTGGAATACCAGCTGTTTCAAGAGCTTTTCGGGTTCCTCCAGTGGATATTATTTCAAAACCTAGTTTTACAAGTTTTTCGGCAAAGGGGATAATACCCTCTTTATTACTAACGCTAATAATTGCTCTTCTTTTCATATTTATTACGATATAAATTCAAATGCAAAAGTAGCATTTTATTCGAAATTGTGGATAAAAATTGCTTGTAAAAAAAACAACTTTTTTCTAACCAAGGCGGAAAATATACTGGGGGCTCCTTACCGAATTTATAATTATCGTTTTTATCGAAAATTGTGCAGAAATAAAGTTATATAAAATTAAAAATTTCCGTTTTACAAAATAACACGCAGAACTATACTGTAACTTAATCTTTACTTTTAGCATTTGGAACCGCAAATATTACGGTGAGAATACCTGCGGCACCTGCAATAGGAACGATGATTTCTGCTACTGAGTTTTTGGGAATAAAGAGTAAAACAGAGAGCAAAACCATGGTTGCCATGATGCCACAAGCACTTGCTTTTTGTGCAAAGGTCATTCCTCCTTGGCGGTGATAGCTACGGATGTATGTTCCTAACCATGATTTCAAAAGCCAATTCTGCAACCTTTGCGACGAACGGTAGAAGCACCAAGAAGCCAATAAAAGGAATGGAGTGGTTGGTAAACCTGGTATTACCACGCCCAAAGTTCCCAGCCCGACACATATCAATCCTACTGAGATATAAATGATGCGTTTCACGTCAGATTCATTGATACATCAGTCTAATTTTACGCACTTTAATGTTTATTTCAGCATCTCTTGAATGGCTTTTTCCAACATTTCAGGGCTTACCATAGGTTCGAAACGCAGGACTGTTTTACCATCTTTGGAGACTAAGAATTTGCCAAAATTCCACTTGATGGCATTACCTTTTTCAAAGCCGCTGCCAGTTTTCTGGTGAATCATGGTGAGTTGGTTGGCAAAAGCCTCATATCCTTCAGGGTAGCCATTAAACGGGGCTTTTGCCTTGAGAAATTTATAAAGAGGGCTTTCATTTTTACCATTCACGTCAATCTTGTCGAATAACGGAAATGTGATGTTGTAGTTGACGGAGCAGAAATTCATGATTTCATCGTTGGAGCCTGGTTCCTGTTCGAGGAACTGATTGCATGGGAAAGCCAGAATCTCCACCCCTTGGTCTTTGTATTTCTGATAAAGGGTTTCAAGGCCTTCGTACTGGGGGGTAAGTCCACACTTGCTCGCCACATTGACAATCAGCAGCACTTTACCTTTGTAGTTTGCCAGCGACACATCGTTGCCTTTGATGTCCTTGACTGTAATGTCGTAGATATTCTTAAATTTTTTGCTTTGTCCGAAGCAGTTCATCGCTACAAAAATAGCGAGAGTTACAACAATTATCTTTTTTACTTTCATAATAGTTATTTAATTTTTTTGCAAACATAATATTATTTTTTTTACTTTTGCGCCAAATTTTAGAGTCTTAAAAGTTGATTAGGGATGAGGGGGAAGCCGCATTTTTTTTGCACTCAATATCGATAAAAAAGTATCTATATAAACTGAAGATTATTAACCGTTTATGATTTTGTGAATCGTTATTTTAACTATTTATTGCTGTATATATATTGCTCATGAATTTGCATTATAGGTGCTTTTTGTTTTTAGAATCTGCTGATATTAGGATGAATTATATTCTTAAAACAGTATAGATTTTGAAGAAAATTATTAAAAATTACTAAATACAAATTATACAATATGAAAAA
>CADBTU010000004.1 GCA_902797625.1 uncultured Bacteroidota bacterium
TATTATGTTAAAAATCACACCAAAATAATAAAAGAAAAATGTAAATAATTAAATAAGATATTTTTGGTTTTATAATCCGTTTATATTTATGGTATATATAATATTTGTTAGAATTTAGTCTCAAATATTTTTTTTTTAACAAAAAAGGTATGAGAAATTTTTTTAACTTTGCAGGCTTATTATAAAGTGGAATATAATTTAATGTTTAATATAAATTAATGGCTATGATTAAAAAATTACTCGCAACTTTAGGAGTAATCATCCTGTTCGCTGGAGCGGCATTCTCACAGAGCCAGATTAAAGGTAAAGTGATAGACCAGACGAAATCGCCTTTGGCATTTACAAGGGTGTTTTTGAAAGTTGGAGACCGCGTTGTAAATATGGCAACTGCAGATGCGAATGGTGATTACACAATGTTCAACATCGAAGCCGGAACTTACGATTTGGAAGCCGATGCACAGATGACCTGTAAAAAATCACAGAAAAAGACAGGTGTAAACGTACCATCAAACCAAGTTATGTTCATCGATTTTGAAATCGACTGCACATCAGATGTTGCAGAAGTCGTAATTACATACGAACCGCCTGTGTTTTCAGCAGACAACACTACATCTTCAAGTCGTTTGTCAGGTGATAATGTGCGTAATACACCAGGTCGTTCTGTAACCTCTGCATTGGCAAACTTGGAAGGTGTATCAGCTGTGGATGGTCAAATGACAAGTGTACGTGGTAACCGTTCTGATGGTCAACAAACTATCGTAGATGGTATGCGTGTTCGTGGAGGAGCAGCAGTGTCTATGTCTTCTATCGAAGAAGTACAGTTGATACAGGGTGGTGTGCCTGCAGAATATGGTGATGGTACGTCATTTACAGTAATCACAACTAAACAAGCTCCAAAAGATTTCCATGGATCATTGGAATTACGTGGTTCTATAGATGGTTATAACAACTTCCTCGCAGCAGCTTCTGTTACAGGTCCACTGTTGAAAGGTAAAACAAAAAATGACCCTACACGTGTTGGATTTTTGTTCAGTGGAGAGGTTTCATACACTAACGATGGCCGCCCTTTACGCGGAGGATATTGGGTTGCTAACGATGATGTTCTTGAAGCTCTTATTGCTAACCCAATTCGCTATAGTGCTTCTGAATTCGGAGCACATTATATTGAAGCTGCGTATTTAACAAGTGACGCTTTTCATAAAGAACGTGTTAAAAAGAATGCGGGAGCTTGGGAATATCTCGGACAGTTAAAGTTCGATTTTATGTTGGGAAAAAAACATAACATGAAACTTTCTCTCAGCGGAGCTTATACCTATGGCAAAGGAAAATCGTGGGGTTATACCAGTGCTTTATTTAACAATTTCAACAACCCAATATGGACATCAAGTTTAGCTCGTGCAAATGCGCGTTTCAACCATCGTGTTTTAACAGACACAACAGGACGTGCTACCCTCAAAAACTTGATGTATGAAATCAATGTATCTTATACCCACACAGACGGACGCTCATACGATGCTAACCATAAAGATAATATCTTCGAATATGGTTACCTTGGCCAATTTACTACAAATAAAGTTAGAAGCTATTCATATCATGATGAACTCCAAATTATGATAGATAGTATTCCTGCTTATTTCCCTAATGCATATCAGTTTAACGGATGGTGGGATTCTGTGGTTACCTTTAGAATAAATCCTGATTATAATTGTAATCCAGTTCTTGCACAATATACATTAAACTTCCTTGATAGATTCCCAACACAAACAATATACGATTATTATGGAACATCACAGATACCGTATGATATGAATCTCTATCAACAATTTGGTGCTTTGAGAAACGGCGACGGTCCAGAGTCTGTTTATTCTATGTTTACTTCTCCAGGTGCTATAATGGCTGGTTATGCTAAATCATCATCCGACCAAATAGGTGTAAAAGCAAGTGTGTCAATGAATATTAAAGACCATGAGCTGAAGTTTGGTTACGATTTTGATAAATTTAAAAATAGAGGTTATAGTATAGCTCCCACAGCTCTTTGGCAACTTATGCGTGATGAAACAAATTCACATATAACTCAGTTAGATCTTGAAAATCCTATTATTAGTGATAACGGTGAAAATATCTATATTGATTATAATCGTTTAAATAAGTTAGAAGATCAATCGGTTTTTGATAGAAACTTACGTACATCTCTCGGTTTGGATCCAAATGGTTCAGATTGGATTGACATAGACAATTTAGCTCCTAATGCTTTTGATGTTAGTATGTTCTCTGCTGAAGAATTGTTACTTGGAACATCTTCAGGTTCATCGTCTCTTGTGGATTATTATGGTTACGATCATACAGGAAGAAAACATAATAAGAAAACAACTATTGAAGACTTTTTCAATGGTTTGGATAAAAATGGACAGAAATCTTATAGCATTGGAGCTTACGAACCTATATACATGGCATTTTACATTCAAGATAAATTTGCCATCAACTCATTACTTTTCAATGTAGGTGTACGTGTTGACCGTTTTGATGCTAACCAACCTGTATTAAAAGATCCTTATTTGATGCGTGAAGCTTATACAGTTGGTAATCTCCGTCAAATTAACAAGGATATTAAATTTGTTGATAACGCTGAATCAGATTGGGTAGTTTATTATGCTGGTGAAAATGTTTATTTGAGTGAAGCAGACATATCAGGCGACGTATTTAAAGAATCATCTATCATTGGTTATCGTAGTGGTGATACATGGTATGACGCTAAAGGTAGTATAGTTTCTGACCCAGAAACAGAACTTTCATTGTTCGTTAATGGACCTATCCTTAAAAATCCTAAAGATGAAAGTTCTATTACTTGGGTAGAGTCTGGAGCTTTCACAGATTATAAAGCTCAATGGTCTGTTATGCCTCGTATATCTTTCTCTTTCCCTGTTAGCGATAACTCATTGTTCTATGCACACTACAATATTATAACATCTCGTCCTACTAACTTGCAAATCACTCCTGTTGATTATTTATTCATATCAAGACGTAATGCTCAAGTTATTTACAATCCTAACTTGAAACCACAAAAGAGTATTGACTATGAAATCGGTTTCCGCCAGAAGGTAGGTGCTAAATCAGCTATAAGTATTAGTGCTTATTATTCTGAAAAACGTAACCAAATTCAAGCATATCGTTTTACAGGTGCATATCCAAACACTTATTATTCTTTCCAAAACATCGACTTTGGTACAGTTCAAGGTTTTACATTCTCATATAAGATGAATAGAACTAAGAATTTGACACTTTCTGCAAACTATACTCTTCAATTTGCGAAAGGTACAGGTTCAGACGCAACATCTCAATTGTCAATCCTTGCTTCTGGTCAACCAAATTTGAGAACTTTGACAAATCTCTCATTTGACCAACGTCATAGAATAGGTGTTAACCTTGACTATCGTTTCGAGAGTGGTTTGCAATATGAAGGACCTGAATTTGAGAGAGTTAAGATTATTGATGGTAAAGAGACAGCTAAGACAATTCAATGGTTGGCAAATACTGGATTCTCTTTATTGTTTTCAGCAGCTTCAGGAACTCCTTATACACGTTCAAGTACACCTAATTCAACAATTGTGTCAGGAACGCGTTCTACATTAGCAGGTTCTATCAATGGTTCTAATCTACCTTGGCAATATCAAGTTGACTTGCGTATAGACAAGACTTTTATGTTCAATTTTAATAAGAATAAGAAAGATGAAAATGGTAAGGCTAAGTCAGCTAAGATGGGTTACGTAACAGTTTATGTTGATATTCAAAATCTATTCAACTTCAAGAATGTAATTAGTGTTTATAACTACACTGGTAATGCTGATGATGATGGTTATCTATCTTCTGCTACATACCAACAACAGATCAATTCTCAAATCTATGTACCAGCATACATAGATTACTATAAAATGAGAATGCAGACGCCATATAACTATAGTCGTCCATTCAATGCAAGTTTAGGTATCCAGTTCGGATTTTAATCAATAGAAAAAAAATAAAAGATATATGAAAAATATTAAACAAATTTTCTGCTTGACACTCTTGATAGTGTTTGTAACTTCAGGGTCGCTGCGTGCCGAAAAGGATAAGCTGGTGGTTAGAAGTTCTTCCTCATCGAAGCCTGCAGAATCAGCTACTTGTCTTCCGGCAACAAGTTCTAATGAGCTTACGGTGAACAACGTGCGCGCCTACATTGAAACAGGCGGTACAATGTGGTTTAAGGAAGTTTCCGAATATGAGGTTCCTAAAGGTTCAGGAAAGACTTCCATGTTTTCATCAGGTTTGTGGATTGGTGGTTTGGATGCCAACGGTCAGTTGAAACTCGCTGCTGTTAGATTTAGACAGTTAGGAGATGACTATTGGACTGGTCCTCTGAAACTTTCTGGTGCCAGCACAACCCAATCGATGTGTATAAAATTCGATAAACTATTTAAAATTACCCGTGCGGAAGTTGATGAGCACATTGCAAGCTATAATACATCAGGATATGTTATGCCAACAAGTATTTCGCAATGGCCAGCTCACGGTGATGCAGGTTATTCTTATTATCTTGCTCCTTTCTTTGATTTTAATGAGAATGGTGTTTATGATCCAGAAAATGGTGACTATCCTTACTACGATATTGATAACTCTTTATGTCCTTGGACAGAAGACAATATCGCTCTTGCGGCAAAACATGAACTTCCTCGTACTCCAGAAGATAAACTCTATTATGGAGATAACTGGGAAAACTCAAATGGTATGATTTATGCAGACCATGTTCTTAAAGGAGATGAAACACTATTTTGGATTTTTAATGATAATGCTGGTTCTCATACAGAATCAAGTGGTCCAGCAATTGGTCTTGAAATACGTGGTCAGGCTTTCGGATTCTCAACAAATGATGAGCTTAACAATATGACATTCTATTCTTACGAAATCATTAACCGCTCTACTTATACTCTTACGCAAACCTATTTTTCACAATGGGCAGACCCAGACCTTGGTTTCGCAGAAGATGATTATGTAGGTTGTGATGTATCTCGTGGATTAGGATATTGTTATAATGGTCCTAATGTGGATGGTTCAGGTCAAAGTTGGGCATACGGAGACCAACCACCTGCAGTAGGTGTTGACTTTTTCCAAGGTCCTTATATGGATCCAGACGGTCGTGATAATCCGAAATTCCACGCAGATAGTGCTGTTTTCTCAGGATATTGCGATAAATTCCTCAAGAGCAATTATGTTTCGGATCAGATGGCTATCAATGGTGTTAATTTTGGCGACAGTATTGTTGACAATGAACGTTTTGGTATGAGAAGATTCGTATTCCACAATAACTCCTCAGGTCCTGTAGGAGATCCAGGTGTAGCTTTCGAGTATTATAACTTGTTGAGAGGTATTTGGAAAGATAATACAAAGATGCGCTACGGTGGTAACGCTCACGCATCAAACGGCGGAAATGGTCCTGATTGTGATTTTATGTTCCCAGGTTTAAGTGATGTTTGTAATTGGGGTACACAAGGTGTAGATCCAAACCCAACACAATATGGACCTGATGGCTGGACAGAAAAAAATGTAGGAAATGCTCCCGCAGATCGTCGTATCATGCAATCAGCAGGTCCTTTCACATTAAAACCTGGTTCAGTAAACTACATCACAGTTGGTATTCCATGGGCACGCGCAGCCCAAGGTGGTGCTCAAGCATCAGTTGACCTTCTAAAACGTGCCGACGATAAGTGTCAAATGCTTTTTGAAAACTGCTTTAAAACACTCGACGGCCCAGATGCTCCAGACATTACTATCCGTGAACTTGAAAATGAGTTGATTATCTATTTATCTAACAACAATCCTCAAAGCAACAACTACCACGAAACATATATAGAAGTTGACCCTCGAATTCCAAGAACTCTTGAAACCGCTAAACTTGTTGAAGTTATAGACTCTGTTCAGGCTTATACCGCAGACGGTCGCGATACAGTTATTTATACAACATCGTATAAAACAGTAACAACCCTCGACACACTTTCACAAGAACAACGTTCATACGTTTTTGAAGGTTA
This sequence comes from uncultured Bacteroidota bacterium, assembly GCA_902797625.1. Classification (GTDB taxonomy): domain Bacteria; phylum Bacteroidota; class Bacteroidia; order Bacteroidales; family WCHB1-69; genus F23-D06. The sequence goes on from CADBTU010000004.1 coordinate 6,063, forward strand.
TCAAATCTACCAACTTAAGAGTGAATCAGTGAGTGTTACAGATTTAGATGATGCAAATAAAGCTCGTCTCGTTGCACAATGTGACATCCAAAATAATGTATCTCAATTGGTTAACTGGATTTACAATGATCAAATAGGTACTTCTGTTGCTACCGAGATGGTTAACGGAGGTAATGCTGGTATTTCTCATTCATTTAGAATTACCGAAGATAAATTTGCAACAGGTACAAATCCTCAACTTGTAAATCATAAAGAGTACTATTTCTTAGTGTTAGCTTATGGATACAATGAGTATAAAAAGTTTAGTTTAAATGCTGATAATCTTGATGGTCAAACAATTACATATTTGGCAGGTCGTCGCAATATTCAGGTTGCTGTTGGTATTCCTCATAAACCTGTTGAAACGATACTCAATTCTAAATATGGTGATGTGCCTATGATTACTCGTATTGAAGGTCAAGGTAACGGTGGATTCTTCCTTGATATGACAGATGAATCACGTGAAAAAATCCTTGCTAATAATGTTTATAATGATATTCAATACAAAAACAATTTCGGTCCGCTGAATATACAAGTTATCGATCCATTGAAAGTTAAACCTTATGATTATACTATTAAATTCCTTCCAAATGAAGTCTCAGAAGATGTTAATGACAGTACTATGTGGCAGTTGATAATCTCAGATGAGGTTACAGATGAGGAATTAGTAGAAATGGGATTAGATAGGGTGATAAATGCTACAATGCCTATTAGTATGACTAATGAACAATTGTTCTTAGATTTAGGTATTTCAATATCAATTAGAAATGCGAATTTCAAAGTTTATCAGGCAAATCTTCATGAGCAAATTATGAGTGGTGATGGATATACATATCAAAATTATACATATTATGCTCAGCCAGATGCGTTAGGTTCAGATATTACATTCTCTGATAATATTCCTTGGTTAACAGGTTTGGCTGATATTGAGGGTGATTATCCTGCAAACTGGATACGTTCAGGACAACAAGTTTCTCAACAACATTGGCAAGGAGCAGGAGACGTGCAAACAGGTGCTTCATCAAATTATATGGATTGGCGTCAAGAAGATGGATTTAACTTATTCACATACTCTCCTCCAGGAAAATCTCCAGAGACAGTTCGTGGATTTATGGATCCTAACCAACAATTTGAATCGTTTGTAGGAGGTACTTGGGCTCCATATCCTGTGGTTTCACCTTATGATGGTGGTCCTAAAGCTAAGTATTTAGTTGAGGATGACTCAAGAAGCCAAACATCACCAACCGCGCAGCCATTAAACTCATATTATGAGTTCCAAAGCTTAGCAGGTATTCCTTATAGAGGTGGTTATAACCAAACCCTCACAAATCTTTATTCAGTAGATATAGTATTAACTCCCGATCAAAGTCTCTGGACGCGTGCTCTCGTACTTGAATCGGGTTCAGCAGGTGCCAACGATAATTTCATTGTTACTCAAGAGTTTAATGGTCAAACATACCAAAATATTCGTCATGAGCCAAAAACTTGTCCTTCAGTAGGTAAGGATGGCCAGCCTGATAATAGCGGAACAACAGGTTTCGGTTGGTTCCCAGGTTATGCAATTAACGTTGAAACAGGTGAAAGATTGAATATTATGTTTGCAGAAAACTCAGCAGATGAGTTGAACAATGGTAACGATATGATATTCAACCCAACAGAAGTTTATGCTTACGCCCGTGACCCACGCGATGGTTCATTTCTTTTAGATGATGACGGAAATAAGGTTGAATTAAGTATGTCAGAATACAATAATTTACGTGATGCCTATGGAGTAACATACGGCGAACCTTCAAATGGTGGTCGTCACTATGTATATGTTTTAGGTAGTTCAGGTAATACAGCTAACACGTTCTACTCTTATAAATCAAGAGTACGTAACTACAATGATTCTGAGACGAAAGTAACAGCTCAAGGCAATTCTCATGGTGGCCGATTCACAGGAACTGATGGTGTTGAATATCCATACTACGAATGTGGTGTTTATGATGAATGTAAGTGGGCAAGTGAAAAGTTCAAAACTTTAGGAAATGAATACTCTTCACAAGCACGTAAAACAAGAAAGATGAATATCTTTAATAATGTTATGTGGACAAGTATTCCAATGCCTGTTCAAATGAATAAGGATAAATGGATGTCTTCAGACGCTACTATTAAGTTACGTGTTTCACGTCCATATTTGAGATATTCATCACGTTGGTATGATGATGTAACACAAGCTCCAAATGCAAGCCTTAATAGTGGTTATCCTATGTATAGTTTTACAATGAAGAATGTTGCTCCAGAAAAGATTGAAAAAGTTGAAAATGTTGATAATATGTTACAAGAAATCAACATAGTTCCAAATCCATATTATGGTTTTTCAACTTATGAGCATAATGCACTTCAAAATTATGTACGCATAGTTAATCTTCCTGCAAAATGTACAATTTCAATCTACACTGTTAATGGAACATTGATTAGAACACTTACAAAGGGTTCTGACGCAGTGTCATTTGTAGAATGGGATTTGAAGAACCACGCAAATATTCCTATTGCCAGCGGTGTTTACATTATTCATGTGAAAGCTGATGGTTATGGAGATCGTACTTTGAGATTCTTCTGTAATATGCGTCCTACTGACTTGAATGGTTTCTAAAATTATTAATCAAAAAAATCAGACAATATGAAAAATATATATAAATCGTTAATAATTTGCACCATTATAGCTTTGTTGTCTGCAAGTGTCGTTCCAGCATTTGCAGGTAACAGAGATCGTTCCGGTCAGGCCGGTGCATCTCACCTGCTTATCGATCCTTGGGCTCGTACAAGCGGGATGGCCGGTGCAGGTGTTGCTGAAGTGCGCGGTTTGGAATCTGTATTTTCAAACGTAGCAGGTCTTACAGGAGTTCGTAAAACAGAATTTGCATTTAACCGTACGCAATATCTTGTGGGTTCTAATTGTGGCATTAGCATAAATTCTATGGCTATAGCACAGAAATTAGGAAAACAGAAAGATTTTGGTATTATTAGCCTCTCTTTCTTCTCTCAAAATTTCGGAAGTGTTGATATTACTACTAATGAACAACCTGAAGGTGGTCTCGGTAAATTTAGCCCTCGATTGAATTACATAGGTTTGCATTATGCTAAATCTTTCAATAACTTTATTAAGGGAGGTGTCTCTTTTAAACTTATAACAGAAAGCATATCTGATTCAAAAGCAACAGGATTTGCTATTGATGCAGGTGTGCAATATATCACTGGTAAATTTGAAAACTTCAAGATAGGTGTTACATTGAAGAACATTGGACTTCCAATGCACTATAAAGGAGACGGTCTTTCAATTCGTGCTCAAATACCATCTCAAGAGTTTGAACAAACTCTTGAGATGCGCTCAGCTGAATTTGAAATGCCTTCATTGCTTTCAATCGGTATCTCTTACGACTTGTTGTTCTTCGGAGGTGAATATGCTGATATGACAAGAGATGAACTTTCTGAAGAAGGTTTAACACGTGATGATGCTATGCACAGAATCACTTTCGCTGGTGCTTTTACAGCTAATTCTTATACTCGTGACGTTTTCTCTGTAGGTCTTGAATATGCTTTCAGAAATCTCTTTATGATTCGTGCTGGTTATGGTCTTGAAAGCGTTTCTAAAGGTGCCGCTGAACTGAATGAAAAAGCTGCTATTATTTTAAATAGCGATTCTTTCTTCTCTGGTCTTGCTGTTGGTGCAACCGCAGTTGTTCCTTTGACAAAAGAAAGTAAAAAACACACTATCGGTCCAAGAATCTATTTAGACTACGGCTACAGATTCACTCATAAGTGGAGAGGTAACCACTATATGGGTATTAAAATTACTTTGTAGAATAATTTTATCTTATAAGTTTCGATATTAATAGAAGAGACTTCGCAGTCTCTTCTATTTGTGTAAATAATCTAACTACAAATTATGGAAGAAGTTAAATATTATACTCAAGAAGGTTTAGATGCCTTAAAAGCCGAACTGAATCATTTAGAATCAGTGGAGCGTCCTAAGATTTCTCAGGCAATCGCTGACGCACGCGACAAGGGTGATCTTTCTGAAAATGCTGAATATGATGCAGCTAAAGATGCACAAGGACTTCTTGAATTGAAAATCGCGAAATTAAGAAATCTTATTGCTAAAGCTCGTATCCTCGACGAATCTAAAATAGATGTTTCTAAAATTCTTATTTACTCCATTGTTAAAATTAAAAACCTTAATAATAAAATGGAGATGACATATACAATCGTGCCTGAATCTGAATCTGATTTAAAAGGTGGAAAAATATCAGTTTCAAGTCCTATAGCCAAAGCCCTAATAGGAAAAGAGAAAGGCGATGTTGTTAGTGTGCAAGCTCCAGCTGGAATAATGGAATTTGAAATTCTTGATGTTTCACGATAATCTAATAAAATGGAAGAAACAATATTCACTAAAATTATAAAAGGTGAAATACCTTGCTATAAAATAGCTGAAAATGATAATTTTTTTGCATTTTTAGATATATCACCACTTGCAAAAGGTCATACTTTAGTAATTACTAAACTCCAAAACGATTATCTTTTTGATTTGGAAGATGAACTTCTCGCAGAAATGTTAGTATTCTCTAAAAAAATCGCAAAAGCAATAAAAAAGATTGTGCCTTGTAAACGCATCGGTGTTGCCGTTATAGGTTTAGATGTTCCACATAACCACATTCATCTTGTACCTATAAACACTGGCGGAGATCTGGATTTTACTGGCCCAAGAATTCAACTAACAAAAGAAGAATTTGAAGATTTAGCCACTAAAATCTCTGATGCAATAGAATAATGCTAAACAGAACGGGATACTTTGTTGTATCTCGTTTTTTATTGAAAAAATCACTACCTTTGCAGCGGAAAATTTTTAGCAAATTAGTATAGTATATGAAAAATAAGATCGCTTTAATCTTCTGTGCTGTAACTTTTTTCTTAGTTGCACAACTCTTTGCTCAAACCATAGATTTTAAAAAACGCTATATTATCGACAATATCTACGGTCTTTCTTGGCGTCCTACTATGGATCAGTACTCCTATATTGATGAAGAACAAAATATTAAACTTGTGAATCCTAAAAACGGAAAAGAGACAATTTTTATTGCTAATGCTTCTTGTAAAGCACATGAAATTACAAGTGTTTATGGCTATCAATGGTTAGATGCAAATACTCTCTATTTTCCAAGTTCAAATAAAAAAGTTCAAGTTATCAATGGCAAAGTTACAAGTTCAAATTTTACCGATGTAGAACACGATAATGTTATAGAAAAAAGCATTGAAAATAAAATTTTTATAATAAAAAATAAAAAAGGAGTTTTTGTACAGAGTTATTTAAATGATTTTAAACCTATTTTACTTTGTCCAGATACTGGTAAAAATATCGTTTTTGGTGAGAGTGTTCACCGTAGTGAGTGGGGTATAAACGAAGGGCAATATATTTCTCCGAAAGGAAATTTTATTGCATTTTATCGTATGGATGAAAGTATGGTTGAAGATTATCCGCTTATAAATAGTGGAACTCCAATAGCTACTGTAGAAAATATAAAATACCCAATGGCAGGAAGAACATCTCACGATGTAAAGGTTGGAATATTCGATGTGGCAAAATCAGTTAAAAATGGTAAATCTTCGTACATTTATATCAAAACTGATAAAAAAGACGGAGAATTTCTTACAAATGTAACTTTTTCTCCAGACGAAAAATACATTTACATTTCGCATTTAAACCGCGAGCAAAATCACTCTAAGTTGATTAAATACGAAGTTACTACAGGAGCTAAACTTCAAACTTTAATAGAGGAACGCGATAGTCGCTATGTTGAACCTACACGTAGAATGATTTTCATGAAAAACGGCAGTTTTCTGTGGTTTAGCGATCGTGATGGCTGGAGACAATTATTTTTGTATAATCCAGAAGGAAATTTGATAAAGAAAGTGGTGAATGGTAAATTCGATATCATTGAATATTATGGAATGGATAGCGATGAAAAAAATATCTATTTCACTGCTTCATTAGAAAAGCCAGTTAATCAATATGTTTGTAAAGTTAATTTAGAGACAACAACACTCGAATGCCTTGCACATTCAGATGGTGTACATCGTCCTGTTTTCAGCGACTCGAAAAACTATTTTATAGATTATTTTAGTAACCCTACAACTCCGCGTCTTATTACGCTTGTAAATAATAAAGGCAGGAGTCTGAAAACGCTTTTAGAGGCTAAGAGTCCGTTCGGAAATATGAAATTAGGGGACACTAAAATTTTTGCAATAAAGAATAAATCAGGAGATACTCTTTGGTGTCGTATGATTACCCCACCGAATATGGATGTAAATAAAAAATATCCCGTATTTTTATATGTTTATGGTGGACCACATTCTCAATTGGTTACAAATCAATATTTATCGGGAGGACTATTCCTCGAATTTATGGCACAGCAAGGATATGTTGTATTCACTCTTGATAATCGTGGTACTCAGAATCGTGGAGCAGATTTTGAGAAATGCATTCATAGAAACTTAGGAGTACGTGAAGTTGAAGACCAGATGTGCGGTGTAGAATATCTTAAATCATTACCTTTTGTTGATGCAAATCGAATTGGTCTTGATGGCTGGAGTTATGGTGGCTTTATGGTTTTATCGCTTATAACTGAGCACCCAGAGGTATTTAAGGCGGCGTCGTGTGGAGGTCCTGTTGTTAATTGGGAATGGTATGAAATAATGTATGGAGAACGTTATATGGATACTCCCCAAGAGAATCCAATAGGGTATGAAAAATCTAATATTATACCTAAGATTAAAAATGTAAAGTGTCCGCTTTTAGTTATGCACGGTGCCCAAGATCATACTGTAGTTCAACAACATACTTTAGAATTATTACGTCAGGCTGTAACCGATGACATAGAACTTGAGTATTTTGTTTATACAACTCATGACCATAACGTGATAGGCTCAGAAAGACGCCATTTATATAATAAATTACTTAGATTCCATAATCAAAATACAAAAGGAGAATGAAGCGACTATTTATCGCCACTCCAATAATAACCTTATCTGAGGAAGTTCAAGAACTCGTGGCGCAACTGAAATTTCAGTTGCGCCACGATGATATAGTGTGGGTGAAAGATAATGTTAAGCATTTAACGTTACGTTTTATAGGAGCAACACCCTCGCAACAGATTCCATTGATAAAAAAATCGTTAGAAGAAAGCTGTAAAAATTTTTCTCAATTTTCGCTAACATTAAATAAAATTGGTGTTTTTGGAAGTAGGTACCAACCTAAAGTAATATGGCTTGGATTTAAAGAGTTTAATTTTTTTAGAGCTCTTTTTGAAGATTTAGAGTTAAGACTACGAGATTGTGGAATAGAGCCTAATAATGGAAATTTTGTACCTCATATCACATTAGGAAGGGTAAAGAGTACACATTCAAAGGAGAAATTTTGGAAGTGTATAGAAGAATTTTCAAACCAAAAGTTTTCTCAAGATTTGAAAATTTCTCAGATAAATCTATATCAAAGTTTTTTGAATAAAGATGGACCTGAATATAAAGTGTTATATACAAGAAAGGTGTACTGATTTCAGCACACCTTTCTAAAACTATTTTCTAAATAGGAATTAACCACAATAGAAGTATTCTTTAACCATCTTAAGCATTAAGTCTGGGTCTTTTTCAATCTCTTTGCGGATATTTTTGTCGTTAAATGATTTGAGTTGTTTGATTATATCATCAATCATCTCTTTATTGAATACGCCGTGAGCTTCAAAAATTTGACGATGAGCACCTAATTCGTCGGCTGATTCGCAGCAAGAAGCAGGTAATTGGGCTAATTTTTCAACAAGTTTCTTATTTTCAGGACGATGGATGTCAACATCAACGTATGTGCTATTTGAGAAGTCTAAAGCATTTTCCATTTCAAAGCCGTGGCGCGCTGCACATACTAAACCAGCAAGCAAAAGGTAAATGTCAGCAGAACCATCTGGGCAACGAAATTCTACTGTCTGTTTTTGAGAACGGTCTTTATTAACAGATTTTTCGAGAGGGTTGAGCTCAGCAACAATGTCATTTTTGTGAGTCCAACCAAGAGGAACACGTACCAAAACAGAACGATTTCTGTCTCCCCAACAAATAGAAGTAGGAGCTTCTTGGTGTGGAACTAAACGAAAATATGAGGTAGGATTTGTGTTGCCAAAAGCAGTGAGAGAGCCCGCGCAAGTCATATAACCAGCAATTGCAGTTTTCGCAATAGAATTTAATTTTCCCTTAGTAACCATTTGGTTCTTACCTTTTCCATCAACAATACAAGTGTGAATATGTAGTCCACTTCCTGCCTTACCTTTGGTGATTTTAGGAGAGAAAGTTACATCAAGACCATATTCATACGCGAGGTTGCGTATAATCCATTTCGCTAAAACAAGTTGGTCGGCAGCATCTTGTACGTCTGTAACAAGAAATTCTATCTCATTCTGCTCGTAGATTTTTCCATCCATAGTAAAGTTTCCAACCTCAGAGTGTCCATATTTGATAAGTCCACCCATCTTAGCTATATTGAGCATACATTCCGCACGAAAATGTTCAAATTTTGTGAAAGGAGAAGACTCGTGGTATCCGCGTTGATCTGGAATAGTATAAAGGTTTTCCTCTTCGCCTATAACATAATACTCCAACTCTCCCATAGCCTGGAAATAGTTACCAGTAACCTCAGTGAAAGATTTTGAAGCCTTTCGGAGAATATACTCAGGAGAATTTTCCAAAGGTTTACCTTCACTATTGTAATAAGAACAGAGGAAAGACAGAGTTGGAATTTGTGTAAATGGATTCAAAAATGCTGTTGAAAAGCGAGGAATTACATACAAATCGCTTGAGCCAGCATGTATAAAAGCAGGGAAAATATTTGAACCGTCAACACGCTCACCATTAGAAAGAATCTGTTCTAAATATTCGCGACTGTGAATTACAAATCCTAATGTTTTAATTCTTCCATCACCAGCAACGTAATGAAAGTTAACCATTGGAATGTTGTTTTCTTCAACATATCTAATCATATCCGATTTAGTAAATTCTTTCGGACTCTTCTTAAAATAATTTACAAGCGGGTTAAGGCTCATTGTGATACTATCTTTCATAACTAATTCTATATATATTTCAAAATTATTTTTGGCAGCAAAGATAGTATTTTTTTAATTTTGCAACCTCTAATATAAAACTATGCAAATAGAACGAATAATATCCTTTTTAGAACCACTGAATATTTGGTTAGAAGCACCTACTGCAGAAGTATCAGAATTGGCAATTGATAGTAGAAAGGTTTTTAATCCCGCTGATACTATCTTCTTTGCTATCGAAACTTCAAAAAATGATGGACATAACTATGTTAAATCGCTTTACGAAATAGGCGTTAGAAATTTTATTGTAACTAAGATTTTAGATGGTTATGATAATTGTAATCATTCTAATTTTATCTTGGTGAAAGATTCTATTGAGGCTCTTCAGTTGATTGCGGCAAACCACAGAAAAGATTTTAAATACCCAGTGATAGGTATTACTGGTAGCAACGGAAAAACAATAGTAAAAGAGTGGCTCGCTACTATGTTAGATGATGATTTTAATGTAGTTAAGAGTCCGTATAGTTACAACTCACGTATAGGAGTTCCTCTTTCTGTGTGGAATATGTCTCCTGAAAATAATATAGCTATTTTTGAGGCAGGTATTTCTGAACCAAATGAAATGCGTAATTTAGCAAGTATTATCGATCCTAATATAGGTATTCTAACTAATGTTGGTGCAGCTCATGCACAGTTTTTTTCTAATAATATTCGTAAGATAATTGAAAAGTTAAAACTATTTAAAAATTCTGAAGTTCTAATTTATAGAAATAATAACGAAGAGGTTAACACTGTGTTACAACTTCCTGAATATAATCATATTAAGAAGATTTCTTGGGGAGAAAAAGATGCTGAATTTGTTGTTAAACATAACGTTATTGATGTCAATAATTCTGTTATTAAGATTGAAGATGTTGATTATAAAGTTCCTTTCTCGGACAGTGCGTCTCTTGAAAATGTTACTCATGTGATTATCACTCTTCTAACGTTAGGAGTTGCAAAAGATATTATCCAACAGAATCTCAAAAAATTAACACATATTAGTATGCGTTTGGAGATTTTAGAAGGATTATGCCATACTGTTATTATTAACGATACCTATAGTCTTGATGCTAATTCGTTATCCGCTGCACTCAGTTTTTTAGATACTCAAACTCAGATGAAGAAAAAATCTTTGATAATATCTGATTTTGAGCAAGTTGGTGAATTATCTGATGACGTTTATATTCGTTTGAATGAAGATATAAAAAAACATAAAATTACGAAATTATTAGCTGTAGGTTCTTCTTTCAAGGCACATAAGAATCTCTTTGATATAGAGGAATGTTATTTCTATTCTGATACCAAAAGTCTTATAGATGATTTACCCAATTTGTCAATCTCATACGAAATTATTCTCGTTAAAGGTGCCAGAAGTTTTTATTTTGAAAGTATTGTAAACAAATTACAACATAAAACCCATCTAACATTATTGCAAGTTGGTCTTTCTGCTCTGAGTTATAATCTGAATTTTCATAGAAATCTTCTAAAAAAAGACACGAAAATTGTAGCTATGGTTAAGGCCTCATCTTACGGTTTAGGAGATGTGGAATTAGTAAATACTTTAGTAGATCAAAAAGTTGATTATTTGGCAGTTGCATATACAGATGAAGGCATTAGACTTCGTAATCGGCATATAACAACACCCATTATTGTACTTGGTGCCGAAGCTCATAGTTTTGAAGCTATGGTAAATGCTCATCTTGAGCCAGAAGTTTTTAATTTTCATTATCTCAAACAACTAATAGAAATACTTGACTACCATACAGAAATTAACGAATTTCCCATCCACATAAAGTTCGATACAGGTATGCACCGTTTAGGTTTCGATATAGAAGATATACCACAACTTGTTGATTGCCTTAAAGCAAATCCTAAGATTCGCGTTGCTTCTGTATTTTCACACCTCGCTGCCGCCGAAGACCCTGCTGAAGATGAATATACAAAATATCAAATCGCACTATTTAAGGAAATTTCTGATAAATTTTGCAGTTGTTTTGATTATAAAATCTTAAGACATATTCTGAATAGTGCTGGTATTATCCGTTTTCCAGAAGCGCAATTTGATATGGTTCGCTTAGGGATTCAACTCTATGGGTGTTCAGAAATCCCAGATATTAAGGATAAATTACATAATGTAGTTACTTTAAAAACTGTAATAACTCAGATCAAGGTTTTGTTGGCGGGCGAGACAATAGGATACAATAGGAGTTATAAATTACAGAAAGACTCTAAAGTAGCTATTATTCCGATAGGATATGCAGACGGATACCCGCGCGAGTTGTCAAATAAATGCGGAACAGTTCTTGTTCACGGTAAGAAAGTTCCTATTATTGGAAAAATTTGTATGGATATGTGTATGCTTGATATTTCTGGAATAGAAGCAAATGTTGGCGATGAAGTTGTAGTTTATGGAGAAGGAAATACCGTTTCAGATATGGCAAAGGTTGCAAATCTTATAAGTTATGAACTTATGACGCGCATATCACAACGAGTTCCACGTATCTATGTACAAGAATAGGTTCTATTTTCAAACTCTAACTAAGTAAAATATGAGTAAATTTACTCATAAAAGTATATATACATAATTGTTATTTTTGCGGATTATAAAAACTGTCATGACGAATTATAGAA
>CADBTU010000005.1 GCA_902797625.1 uncultured Bacteroidota bacterium
AACAGATGGAGGTGATTCTTATGTTAATTATCCTGGAGTTAATGGTGCTTGTAAAGTTAAAGCTGTAGGTGGCAAATCTGTAAAAAATACAAACAACGCCACAGGTGCACAGGGAGGAAGTGCAACAGAATGTATTGGAAGGGAAGGTTGGAAATGGTCAGGAGGTAAAGGAGGTAATGGTAGTAATGCCGCCAATGGCGGCGGCGGCGGTGCAGCAGCAGATGCTTGTGGCAATGGTGGGGATGGCGAAAATTCAGGAAGTTTGGTTTCAACTGTTGAGGGAGGAAAAGCACCAAATTGTGACAATAAAAAAGCTGGAGATGGTGGAGAAGGGCGAAATGGCACTCAAAGTCCTGCTTCAGCTCCATCAAGTGGTGTATTTGGTGGCGGTGGCGGCGGTGCTCAATCAGGTGTTAACGGTGCAAACATATTTCAAGGTAATAGTCGTACTGGCGGTGCTGGTGCAAAAGGTGGTATTAGACTTACCTATTTTGTGTTCTATGTTGATAATGTAGAAACAGATGTGTGCACAGGCAGTTCATTAACAATAGATTCTGCCACGATAGCACAATTGGCAGGAATTTGTACACCTCCACAAACAAAATACACTTGGTCGTACAACACTAATTCTAATATCACCGTACTCGGCAATGGTTCAACAGCAAATGACAAAATTGAAATATCAGAAATAAGAAATAACACTAATGAAACTCAAGTCGCAACATTCAACTGTGAGGCAATATACACAGACAATTTGTACGGTTTTGGTGAACTTAAACGCACTTTTACCCTTACAGTTAATGTTTACCCAACCGCAAATGGTGGTAAAATTAAAGAAGCTATTGTTTCTTGTCCTATCGAAGAAACAGCTGATACTCTCAAAAGATTTACCAATGATGAAGATGCAAGGGGCGGTAAAAATGGAAAATACTATTGGCAATATAGTACAAATGGAACTGATTGGGTAGAAATCACAGGCGCAAACACAAAGGATTATGTTCCTAACAACTATCCAACATCTGGCATATTGTCTTTCCGCAGAGTTTGGCACACAGACTGTGGCGATGTTTACTCGAATGAAATTTCCACAAAAGTTGGTAATGTTCAAGCAGGCAATCTTACTTCTGAAGGATCTACTGAAGAAGGAGAATATTGCTACGGAACAAATATGGTTGTGAAACTAAAAGCAAATCCAGTTATAGAAAACCAAGCTTATCAAACAGATTATTCAATACAATGGCAAAAGAAAATAGGCACAGGTAACTGGACAGATATATCAGGGGCTACTAATGATACATACGAAGAAAATTTTGAATTTAACACTCCAGCAATCACCGATTCGATAATGTATCGCTATATGTTTAAGTTCTCTGCTTGTTTTGCTGAAGCATCAGGTAATGTTTATAAGCAAAAACTTATGGTTACTAATGATTATTATTCTCCTATATTAACGAATGATGTTGAGATAACACTCTATTATTCTGCGTGCGACACTGCTGTTTTTGTTCCTGAGTTTGATCCTCAACCACTTTCTTATAGCGTTTCTCCTGCGCGCGTTGGAGAAGGCACAACAATTGTTACTTGGACTATTCAAGACCCTTGTGGGGGCACTTTGACTTATAACCAGAAATACATCGTTAAATATCCTGAATGTGAAAATCCTGTTGAAATTGACGGTACTTCATACGATGTTGTTCGTGTTGGTTGCGATTGCTGGCTTGCAAAAAATCTTACTGTTGATGCTGGAAGTTCCAAATATTATAATGATGATGCAGCTAATTCGTCATTCGGAAAACTTTATTCATGGTATGATGCTTTAGGTGTAGCCAATGGTGATAACTCTGCTTCTCCTGCCACAAAAGAATCAAAAACTGGCGAATATATACAGGGAATTTGTCCAGATGGCTGGGCAATACCTTCCGTAAACCAGTATAATAATCTCTCAAATCTTGTTGGAGGCAACGATAAATTAAAATCATCAGATGTTTCAACATGGTTGCCGAATTGTGCTGGTGTTGAACCTGTTTCAGGATTCAACGCAGTGGGGGCTGGATATTACGACCAGCAAATCAACGCATCATACAAAATGTTGGGTGTAACAAAATTCTGGACAAGTGAAGTAATTGAGTACTCGGTGAAAGGAATATGCAGCCGCATAGACCATTCTTGTCCTGACATCAAATTCTCAGAAGAGAACAAAACCATGCACATAAGTGTTCGTTGTGTAAGAATAGAACCGAAAGAGTAAAAATAAAATAATTTTTGAATATCAAAAAGAGGATGGCAAGTGGTTATCCTCTTTTTTTTAACTACCAACATACCATATTCAGAGCTAAAAATTATTTTTGAAAGAAGATTTATAGGTTTCGTTTTAAAAGAATATTTTATGTAATTTTGCGGCCTAATTTTGAAATATGCTAAAGATAGAAAATCTACACGTATCCATAAAGGATCGTGAAATATTGAAAGGAGTTAACCTTGAAGTTAAATCTGGCGAAGTTCATGCCATAATGGGTCCTAATGGAACAGGCAAAAGTACGCTTGCTTCAGCCATCGCTGGAAAAAGTGGATATGATATTACTCAAGGAAAGGTGTGGTTTAAAGGTAAAAATTTATTAGATCTTTCTATAGAAGACCGTGCTCGAGAGGGGCTTTTCATTGGTTTTCAATATCCAGTTGAAATACCAGGTGTTAGTATAGCTAATTTTATGCGCACATCTCTCAATGAAGTTCGTAAATATCGTGGTCTTGATCCACTAAATGGGGCCCAATTTCTAAAGTTGATGGCTGAAAAGCAAAAGGTTGTTGAGTTAACAGATAAATTGAGTACCCGTTCTGTGAACGAGGGTTTTTCTGGCGGTGAAAAAAAACGCAACGAAATTTTCCAAATGGCACTTCTCGACCCATATCTTGCTATTCTCGATGAAACCGACTCAGGCTTAGATATAGATGCACTACGTATCGTAGCAAATGGCATCAATCACCTCCGCGGTGAAGATAAAGCCATAATCGTGATAACCCACTACCAACGCCTCCTTGATTATATTGTTCCAGATATAGTTCACGTTCTCTTTGATGGTAAAATAGTTAAATCAGGACCGAAAGAATTGGCTCTTGAACTCGAAGAAAGAGGCTACGATTGGATTAAAGAAGACTATGAACAAGGAAAACTATGAGAGCTTTTACTAATCATATACTGCAACTTTTTGAGCAAAACAGTCAGAAGTTTAGTAATTCTGATGATATTAAAAACATAAGACAGAATGCGATTTCTCTTTTCTTGGAAAAAGAGTTGCCGAATAGCAAAACTCAAGGCTGGCAAAAATCTGTTCTTGAACGAAAAGTTCAATTAAGTTATACTTTGAAAACACAGCCCGATGAATATCGTCCTTTAGACGAGTATTTTAAATGCCGGGTACATGACTTGAATCCCACTGCTTTGCCAGTGCGCAACGGTTGGTTTGTATCAGAAGATTCTTGTGTAAAAGCTGATAAACAAGGAGTGATAGCTTGTGGATTAAAACACGCTATCGAAAAAATTCCAGAATTACTAATTCCATTACTCTCTCACCCTAATATTGAAAAAGAAAATGGATTAGTTGCATTAAATGAAGCGTTTTTTAATGACGGTATATTTATTTATATTCCAGATAATGTGATAGTTGAAAAACCGTTTCAAATTATTTCTTTAGTAAGTTCTGAAGATAATCTTTTGATTAACAATAAGTTTATCATTTTCTTAGGTAAAAATTCAAGAGCTTCGCTTATACACTGTGATGATTCTATCAAACGAGAATCATCGTTTACTAATAATGTTACAGAAATTTATCTCAGCGAAAATTCACTTTTGAATTATTATAAAACTGAGAATAAATATGCTGACTCTATTTTGGCAAATAATGTCTTTGTTCATCAAAAAAGAGATTCACAATTTAAATCCACAGCTATTACTTTCAATGCTGGCTGTAATTGTAATTCTTTTGGTGTAAACCTCAATGAAACTGGTGCGCAAACCACTCTTAATGGATTGTATCTTGTTGATAAGCAACAAATTTGCGATAATCATATATTTGTTAACCATGCGGCACCTGATTGTAAAAGTCATCAGATGTATAAGGGAATTATGGACGATGAATCTGTTGCAAATTTTCACGGTCATATACTTGTGGCGCAAGATTCGCAGCGCACTACAGCATTTCAAACAAATCGCAATCTTCTTCTCACCGATAAGGCTCACGTTACAACAAAGCCATTTTTAGAAATTTACGCAGACGATGTTCAGTGTAGTCACGGTGCTACTGTAGGTCAATTAGACGAAGAAGCCTTATACTATCTTCGTACTCGCGGCATTGGAGAATCAACGGCAAATAGACTACTAATGTTCGCTTTTGCAAATGATATAGTTCAAAATGTTGAGATAGAAGCACTTCGAGACCGATTAAGTAATATGGTGCAACATCGTTTACAAGGCGAGTTAAACGTGTGCTCTCAGTGTATGCTAAGCGATGATATAACATTTCCTATTCAATTATAATTTACCTAGTACAATACTATTTTAATAAAAGTTTTGAATGGGACTTGCTAATTGTTTTTCATCTTCAGCGAGTTATCTATTTGTAGTTAGCGATTATTGTGTTTTTATAGACGTCTATTGTTAAATATGAAAACAATTGCGATTTTTTCATATTTTCGCGTCCTCTTTTTGAAATTTTTAGTGTTTTAAAACGTATATAACAAACAAATGTCTGAAAATAAAAATTTTACGATAGGTATTACCCAAGGCGACATTAACGGTATAGGTTATGAAGTGATTATTAAATCATTGTGCGACAATAGAATAATGGAGATATGTACTCCTATTGTTTATGGATTGTCAAAAGTTGCATCTTATCACAAAAAACTTCTTGATTTACCAGATTTTTCGTTCCAATTAGGGAAAAATGTGGAACAAATTTCATTAAAACGTCCAAATTTAATTAACTTATTTGATGATGAAGTAAAGATTGATTTAGGAAACTCCACAAAGATAGCAGGACAGATGTCGGAGCGTTCTCTTTATGCTGCGGGTAGGGATTTAAAAAACAAGATGATAGATGCTATTGTTACTGCTCCCATAAATAAAAATAATATTCAATCTGATAAATTTAAATTTTCGAGTCATACAGAATTCTTTGAGCATTATTTCGGAGGAAAAGAACACCCTGCGATGACTCTTATGGTTGCGGAGCAATTGCGTGTGGGTTTTGCTACAAATGTTCTTCCTCTTAAAGATGTTACAAAAGCGATTACCACAGAAAATATTATGCAAAAAATAAGAATCCTTAATAACTCGTTAAAAAACGATTTTGCAATATCAAATCCTACGATAGCTGTATTATCGTTAAATCCACATTCTGGAGATGAAGGTTTGTTAGGTGGTGAAGATACAAATATAATAAAACCAGCAATTTCACAGGCGTTTAGCGAAGGAGTCAATGTTTTTGGTTCATTTCCTGCTGAAAGCTTTTTTGGGTCAGGTGAATATACGAAATTTGACGCAGTGTTAGCGATGTATTATGATCAGGGAATGGTTCCTTTTAAATTATTAGGCAAGCAAGGTGTTAATTTTACAGCAGGTTTACCAATAGTACGCACATCGCCTGCGCACGGCACAGCATACGATATAGCTGGAAAAAATATCGCCGATGCACAGTCAATGCGTAATGCCATATATTTAGCTGTTGATATACTTCGCAACCGTAAAAGGGGCTTGTAGTTAATCTTTGAATTATGGATTTAGTTATTGATGTAGGAAATACACTAAAGAAAGTTGCTGTTTTTACCGAAGACAGCAAAATGTTGTCCCTTTTTAAAGTGAAAAACATCGAAATAACTCTGTTAGAAGATATTTTTTCTAAATATTCAATCAAACGAACTATAATATCAACAGTGTCCGTTTTAAGTGAAGATATAATAAATTGGTTAGAAAATAATACTGATTTGGTAAACTTAAAACATAGTAGTAAATTTCCTATTGAGATAACTTATTCTAATCCTGAAACATTAGGAACCGACAGAATCTCGAATGCAGTTGGTGCAAATGCGTTATTTCCAGATAAAAATGTACTATCAATCATGGCAGGAACTTGTTTAGTTGCAGATTTTGTAAATTCTAATAATGAATACCTCGGAGGAAGTATTTCTCCTGGTTTGAAAATGCGTTTCAGTGCATTAAAGCAATATACTGCTCGTCTTCCTTTAATAGAAGTTGAAAAAATAGATTTTTTGACAGGAAAATCCACACAAGAATCAATATTATCGGGAGTTATTAACGGAATAGTTTTTGAAATAGAAGGTATAATAGATGCTTATTCTAAAAGATATTCAGATTTAAAAATTATTTTCTCTGGTGGCGATTCGGAGTTATTGGGAAATTACATAAAAAAAACTATCTTTGCAGCCCAAAATCCGATTTTACTCGGTTTACATAAAATACTGCAATTTAATGCTTCTGAAAAAAAAATATATTAGTGTAACTATTTTACTTCTGGTTTTGTGTTCTTTTTCAATAAGAGCGCAAAATGAGATAGTTTCACCTTATTCAAGTTATGGAATAGGCTTAATTAACCGTTCTTCAAATGGTATTTTGGATGCAATGGGAGGTGTTTCTTACGCAATACAAAATCCATACTACATAAATTTTAGAAATCCTGCTTCTTATGCAGCTTTCGACTCCTTGTCTTTCGTAGCTGACGCTGCAGTTTCTGTTTATACGTCAACGATGCAACAAAATAACATAACTCAGCGAAACACTTATGCTAAACCTGGATATATTGCCATTGGTTTACCAGTAACACCACATTGGCGCACAAGTTTGGGAATAGTTCCTTTCAGCTCAATAGGATATTCTATCGAATCCACTCAACAAATTGAAAACGTTGGAAGTGTTGATTATAAATATTCAGGAAAGGGAGGAATAAACAGATTGTATTGGGGCAATGCTTTCAAAATTTGCAAGGGACTAACAATAGGATTAAATGCAGATTATATTTTTGGTTCAATATTTGCTAATAGCAATACAGAATTTGGAGGCGATAATAAACTAAATACATATATAAACGATGTTTATAAAGTTAATGGCATCTATCTTACAGGTGGAATCCAATATTTCTTTGATATTAAGGAAAATCACAAGATGGGTATCGGTTTAATTTATAGTAACACCGCCTATATATGGGCAAAAGAGCAGTTATTGATAAATTCTTATTCTGGGAATTTTGTTTCAACAACAATTTATGATACAATTTTGTATAACAATAATCTGAAAGGGACATTAAAAATACCGCAATCTGTGGGTGTAGGCTTGAGTTATACTTTTAAAGAAAAGATGACTATTGCAGCAGATGTTACGTGGCAAAATTTTGTAAAATTCAAATTTATGAAGCCCTCCGAATCCTTTAAAAATTCAATATCAACATCTTTGGGGGTTCAGTA
>CADBTU010000006.1 GCA_902797625.1 uncultured Bacteroidota bacterium
AGGTTTTCAGATTTGGACAGCAGAAACTTTGCGTGAGCAAGGTTTCTCGGCTGAGAACGCCCCATATTACGCCGTGATTCGTTTCGAACCTTCGGAACAAGTGCCGTACGATCAACCCATTGACCTCCACAAACGCCAATATACCCAAGTCGCACGTATCCAACCGCTCAGCGATTTCATTGGATTAAGATAGTTCCTGGAATACAATATTTTATAGGTGGTTCTGGCCGTTCGAAATCCTGCTATGAAATGCCCATCCTCACACTACTTGGTATATTCACCACCCTATCCGCAAACCAGATAGTATTCGCTAAACTGTCGTGCTGACAATACTCAAACATTGGTAAGCGGTTCATCAGTTCCCAGATTGGACGAGTCATCACGCCATTGTCGTTGGTTTCTTGCAGGAATTGTTGTTGTGCTTCTTTGTCTTTCAATACAACCACATTGAGCCAATAGTTGGAGAAACTGTTTTTGGGCTCAATAAAGAACTCTATGTCATCTACATTTTTGAAATACTCTGCGTAGGCAGCAGCAGTGGCGCGTTTATCGGCAATAAACTCATCAATATGTTCTAACTGAGCGCAGCCCAATGCAGCATTAATATTTGGCATACGATAATTATATCCAATGTAATCGTGGCGAAACTCCCAGCGGTGCGGCACCTTTGCTTGGGTTGTAAGGTGTTTTGCCAATGCTCCTAATTTCTCATCCATAAACAGCAACATACCACCACCACCAGTAGTAATAGTCTTGTTGCCATTGAAACTCAAAATGCCAACTTTTCCAAAGAGTCCAGTGTGTAATCCTTTGTATTTGCTGCCAATACTTTCAGCAGCATCTTCCACTAACTCAATATTAAACTCTTTACAAATGTTTGCAACTTCCTCGATGCGCACTGGATGTCCAAATGTATGCATCGGAACACAGGCTTTAATTCTACAACCTGTATTTTTATTATAGCATTGTCCATTTCGGATTTCAGCGTTTTTAACCAGCCATGCTTTCAGCGCATCAGGAGAAAGTCCCATTGTGCTTTTATCCACATCAATAAAAACGGGATGAGCGCCAATGTAACTGATAGCATTGCAAGTGGCAATAAAAGTGAGAGCCTGTGTCAGCACCTCATCATCACGCTCCACACCTACAAGCTTCAGAGCCATGTGCAGGGCGTTAGTACCGCTCACACAAACCACAGCTTTCTTGGCTCCCGTATAAACCGCCATATCATTTTCAAAACGGTCAACAAAATTGCCCACGCTACTCACGAAAGTAGTATCAATGCACTCGTTGAGATATTTTTTTTCGTTGCCGATAAATCGTGGAACACTGAGCGGTATAAATGGCTTATTGCCATATAATTCCCTTATAAAAGCTATAATTTTCTCATACATTTCCTTACATTTTTTGATCTAAACTTTTTCCTTTTTCCTTATGTTCAAAGTTCGGTATAAAAGCTTTCAGAGCATCTACAATTTGGGCTTTGGTAAATTCTGGATTAGAGAAAATCTCTTGAAGTTTATCAAAAAACAAACTAACTTCTGCTATAGATTTACGTTTTGTATCCTCTATCACACCTAATGATTGAAACCTATTTAGATTCACTTTCTCGCTATGAATAAAAAACTCTTCAAAAAACTTTTCGCCTGTTGTATCACTTTTGGAATATACTACGGGCCAAACTTTAGTATCGAAAGGCATTTCGGCGGCAAATTTTTTTGCATCTTCATCATTTGAAAATTCTATTTTTTCAAATCCCATTGCATCTATAAAACTATCGCAGATAGAACTAAATGTCATCATATCTTTTTCTTGCAATTTAGGAAAAAATACTTCACCGCTATTCCCCAAAACACATGCTAACATGCAAATTTGTCCACTTTCCTCTGGAGAGACAAAATAACGACGCACGTCTGATGGGGCAACTAAAGGTTGTTTGTTCATAATGCGATCTAAGAAACTCAGGGGCAACGATCCATTACTAAAGGCAACGTTAGCAAATCTCGCAGTGGTAATGGGAAAACGATCTGCATAAGCCATAATAAGTTCCTCCATAACTAACTTACTAGCACCCATAATATTTACGGGATTTGCAGCTTTATCTGTTGAAACACAAAAGAAATGTTTAGGAGGAAATTCGCATAATAAGTCAAGTAGTTGTTTTGCTTTTATATCATTGTTTTCAATGAGAGCTTGTACACTATAGCGATCTTTCTCGCTTCGCACATGTTTATGAGCAGAAAAATTAGCTACTATATCAAAACCCTTTTCTTCTCTGAACATTCGTTCAAATATAGGATTAGCAAAGTCAAGGGTGTAGGTTCGGTAATCATTAGGAACATACATGCCATAACTACTTCTTAAATCGCGAGTTAGCAAAACTAAACCATTCTCACTAAGGTCAATTACAACTAATTTTGCGGGTTTATAACGACATACACTCTTTATAAATTGAGATCCTATCGACCCTGCACCACCTATCACTAATATTGAACTATCCTCAATCTCTTTGGATAATTTTTCACTGTTGTTTTCTATATCAACGGCAAACAGACTCTCATGCCGTTTAGTGATATTCTCTTTAATAAAGTTATGAATATTAAACATGATAGTTTCTAAGATAACGTGAGTTTGATATAATTATAATTACCTAAAAATGAATAATATAACGATGTTTTTTTGTAAATGTGCATTGTCAAACCGAGAACACAAATCGCTACGTTATCCGACGGCAAAATTACAGAAATTTATTGTTTGGCAAACGACTTCTGCAATTTTTTCAACGATA
>CADBTU010000007.1 GCA_902797625.1 uncultured Bacteroidota bacterium
GAACATATATTGCAATCAGAGCTTATAACGGCATCATGACGATTTACTACAAAAACTTTCATTTGGGAGTTTTAGCGGACAGTAATAGTTTTATGTAATGTTTTCTGAGAATATATCACCACAAAAAAATGTCTGATTTTGGTGTAAGATGTCCCTTTGAGTATTTATTCGTTTTTAAAAACAACTGCAACATATAGAAAGATTTTTCGTTATCATCAATTAGAAAACAAAAACAATAAAACTATGAAAATATTAAGCAATTTATTATCTCTATTTTATCCAAAGATGTGTGCTGCCTGTGGCAATGCTCTTCAACAAAACGAATCTTGCCTTTGCCTTGAATGTCTTCTTCATTTGCCTGAAACAGAGAATTATAAAGAACATAATAACACTTTAAGATCTCTTTTTGATGGTAGAACTCGAGTAGAAGAAGTTGCCTCTCTGATGAGTTACAAAAAAGAAAGTAACGTACAAAAAATTCTTCATAATTTTAAA
Source organism: uncultured Bacteroidota bacterium (assembly GCA_902797625.1). Taxonomy (GTDB): domain Bacteria; phylum Bacteroidota; class Bacteroidia; order Bacteroidales; family WCHB1-69; genus F23-D06. Next base: position 496 of record CADBTU010000007.1, read on the forward strand.
TATAATGGTCAAAAAGAAATTGGAAAATATTTAGGAGAATATTTTGGAAAGCAACTCATCACAGAAGAAAGGTTTAGAAAAATCGACTTTATTATACCTATTCCATTACACAAGAAAAAGTTACGAAAAAGAGGTTTCAACCAGAGCGAGTGGATAGCTCAAGGGCTTTCAATTTCTATGAATATTCCTTATAGAACCGACATTCTTTTCAGGGAAGATTTCACAGAAACACAGACTAAGAAAAATCGTTATGCTCGGTGGATGAATGTAAAGGAGGTTTTCACTTTGAAGGACTTCAAATCTATTAAAAATCGACATATTGCTATTTGTGATGATGTACTCACCACAGGAGCAACTATGGAAGCTGCAATACAAAAATTACAACAAGTAAACGATATAAAAATAAGCGTAATAACCTTAGCTGCAGTAATTTACTAATTCTCTGTAAGATATTTATCAATAGCTTTAGCAGCTGTTTTTCCAGCGCCCATTGCAAGGATTACAGTTGCTGCTCCTGATACAGCGTCGCCACCAGCAAATATTCCCTTTTTTGATGTTGCACCAAATTCATCGGCCACAATACAGCCGTGTTTGTTTGCGTCAAGTCCCTTAGTTGTTGTGTGTATTAAGGGATTAGGAACTGTACCTATAGCCATTATCACCATATCTGTTTCGAGTTCAAATTCCGAGTTCGGTATCGCTACAGGGCGTCTTCTGCCAGAATTATCGGGTTCTGAGAGTTCCATTTTTGAACAAACCATACTTTTAACCCATCCATTTTCATTGCCTAATAATCGAACTGGATTTGTTAGCATACGGAAAACAATTCCTTCCTCTTTTGCGTGGTTAACTTCCTCTTTACGTGCGGGTAGCTCATCTTCAGAGCGACGATAAACTATAGTAACCTCAGCACCCAACCTGATAGCGGTTCGGGCTGCATCCATAGCTACATTGCCTCCACCTACAACTAAAACTTTCTTACCTACATAGTTGGGAGTTTGATACTTATCTTTATATGAAAATAGCAAATTGTTGCGGGTGAGAAATTCATTGGCAGAAACGACACCACATAAATTCTCACCATCTATATTCATAAAATTCGGAAAACCAGCTCCCGAAGCGATATAGACTGCTTCGTAGCCCCATTTATCCATTAAATCTTCCACAGATAGTGTTCGCCCTACAACAACATCGCTTTCAAAGCGAACTCCTAAATTCTTTATCGTCTCTATTTCCGCTTTCACTATTTTTTTCTTCGGAAGGCGAAATTCTGGGATACCATAAACAAGAACGCCGCCAAACTCGTGGAGTGCTTCATAGACTGTTACATCATATCCCATAGTACGAAGTTCTTTAGCGCAAGTTAATCCTGCGGGACCGCTTCCCACAACAGCAACTCTTCTACATTTTTCCTTTTTAGGTTTCTGAGTTGGAAGACGATGTTCTATAGCCCAATCGCCAACAAAACGTTCCAATTTTCCTATTGCTACAGCCTCTCCTTTTTTCCCGAGAACACACTTACCTTCACATTGGCTCTCTTGAGGGCAAACTCGACCACAAACTGAGGGCAACGCAGTATCTTGTCTGATAAATTGTGCAGCATCCGTAAACTTTCCATCTTTAATTAGTGAGATAAATTCTGGAATTCTGATACTTACAGGGCAACCATCTACACACATTGGTTTCTTGCAATGCAAACATCGTCTTGCTTCTTCTACGGCCTCTTCTTCGTTATAGCCAAAACAAACTTCCTGAAAATTAGTTCTTCTAACTTCAGGATTCTGCTCTCGTACAGGAACTCGTCGTTTGGGTAGA
>CADBTU010000008.1 GCA_902797625.1 uncultured Bacteroidota bacterium
ATTGGAATACGACACATCAAAATATTCGTTGGTCGAGTACTTGGGATATACATCACTTATCAAAGTTATAGACGATACATCATTCCGTTATCTTGAAAATGCAAAACGATATGTCGTTAAAGATTGGGCGGGGAAAAAAATGATATATATAGACGGAGCAACCGTTAAGGACACTCTTGTCTTGGATGGCTATGATGAAAAAAAACTTTATTGGAAAGACATAAGAATTAATAGTAACAATATTAACGTGGGGTGTGTCAATGTTTTGCCCAAAAACAAAGTTGTATTTTCAAAATCGTTATCTACATTGAAAAAAATACGCATTACATCTATTGACGTAGATGAAAACGATCTTAACTTGCTGCCCCACGTACGAAACATTTAGTGGATACCAACAATTATGATGAATGTCTTAATACTATTTTTGTGGAGGATAATCTAATGAGTAGTGAAGTCCGCGACTCTCTTTACGATTCATGGCATTCTTAATGATGAGGTAGCCAACATTAATCATATTTCTGAGTTCGCAAATTTCAGGTATAAGTATAGATTTTTTGTAAAGTTCTTCAGTTTCGCGATAGAGAATCTCTAACCTGTCGAAAGCACGTTGTAGGCGAAGGTTAGAACGTACAATTCCAACATAACTACTCATGATAGTTTGTAACTCTTTCCTTGATTGGGTGATAAGCACCATCTCTTCGTTAAGAACAGTTCCTTCGCTATCCCAATCTGGAACTTCCCTGCAAAACTCAACATTATGAATTAGTGCAGAAGCTTTGATATAAGCTCGATGAGAAAAAACAAGGGCTTCTAATAGAGAATTAGAGGCAAGGCGGTTGCCTCCGTGAAGGCCAGTAGAAGCACATTCTCCAGAAGCGAACAGATTTTTAATTGTTGTTTCGCCCCACTCATCAGTCTGCACTCCACCGCATGAGTAGTGTTCAACGGGAACTACTGGAATCATCTCTTTAGTAATATCAATACCAATGCTTAGGCATTTGGCGTATATGTTAGGAAAGTGGTCGAATATCTCTTTTTTTGATATAGGAGAAATATCAAGGAATACGTGATCAACACCCTGTTTTTTCATTTCAGAGTCGATGGCACGAGCCACGATGTCTCGCGGAGCTAAAGAACCACGAGGGTCATATTTAAGCATAAAATCAATGCCGTTAGGATCTCGCAAAATTGCTCCTGAACCGCGCATAGCCTCTGTGATGAGAAAAGATGGCGACTCTTTTGGGTTATAAAGCGAGGTGGGATGAAACTGAATAAATTCCATTCCGCGAACAGCACCTTTTGCGCGATACACCATAGCCACCCCGTCGCCAGTGGCAACAACTGGATTTGTGGTGTGTTCGTAAATATTGCCTAAACCTCCAGTAGCCATCATGGTGATTTTGGCTAAAATTGTGTTAACTTGCTTTGTGTCAGGATTGTAAATGTAAGCTCCGTAACATGTTATATCTAACGTGCGGCGATTTACTTCAATACCTAAATGGTGTTGAGTAATAATGTCAACTGCGAGTCTGTTTTCAATGATTTCTATGTTCTTGTTCTTTTTTGCAGCCATTACAAGCTTTTGTTCAATTTCATAGCCTGTGATGTCTTTATAGTGAAGAATCCTTTTTTCAGAGTGCCCACCTTCTTTTGCCAACGCGAAACTTCCGTCTTTATTTTTGTCAAAGTCAACACCCCAATTCACTAATTCCATAATTCTCTCAGTTGCCTCACGGATAGTTAACTCAACAATTTTTTTGTCAGAAAGCTCATCGCCAGCAATCATAGTGTCTTCTATATGTTTTTCGTATGTGTCGGGTTGGTAAATAACAGATGCTATGCCGCCTTGAGCATATCGCGTGGAACCTTCATCAACTTTGGATTTGGTGATAATACATACTTTTCCGTAGTTTGCAGCTTTCAGTGCAAAGCAAAGACCTGCAATGCCAGAACCTATAACCAAAAAATCTACTTCTTTACGCATAGTTGTGGAATACCTAATTCAAATTCAGCGGCAAATGTATGATTTTTGTTTAAACATACAGAGATGAATTTTTAACGCTTTTTTGCTTTCATTCTGGTTATATGACCATAACAAAAAATTCTCTATTATTTTAATTTTTTTAATGGTAGCATAATATCAAATAAAATGTATTTTTGCACTAAAGTTTTAATTTACCAAAGTATGAATAAAAATTCTATCTCAATCTTACTAGTTGTTTTTGCAACTTTCATTATTTCTTTTACAGGCTGTAAAAATAGCTCTTCTGTAAATTCAGAACAAAATCATTCAACGGAAGTGTCAAACCCTGCATACGAAAATATAATGACACGTACGAGCGTACGTTCTTATACTGATAAGTTGATTTCTGCTGATACTGTGGAAATGTTGCTTCGTGCGGGAATGGCCGCTCCTACAGCTCGCAATTCTCAACCTTGGCATTTTGTAGCTATAACAGATAGAGCAAAATTAGACGAGTTGGCTGAAACTAACCGTCATGGAAGAATGCTTAAAGAGGCTCCTTTAGCTATTGCAGTTTGCGGAAATATGGATAAAGCCCTTGAGGGTGATGGTAAAGATTATTGGATTCAAGACTGTTCAGCTGCTACTGAAAATATACTGTTAGCAGTGAACGCTTTAGGTCTTGGTGCTGTTTGGACTGGCGTGCATCCAATTGCAGAAAGAGTTGAATCTGTTAGCAAAGTTTTAAATTTGCCAGAAACTATAATCCCTCTTTGTGTAATTGTTATAGGTTATCCTAATGAAAGTCCGCAACCTAAAAATAAATGGTTGCCAGAGAATGTGTCTTACAATATTTATGAATAATTATTTTACGGCATTTTTATGCCGTTTTTTTATTTTCATTTGAATGAAAATTATATATCTTTGCGTTTTCAAAATTATTTTGAATTCATAATTTTATTAACAAAATGTCACATTTATGAAAAGAGTTTTATTTTTTTGTTTTGCTGTGATAGTGAGCGTAGTAACAGCTTCTGCACAGATTACCGACACAATTGTGTCTCTCATTCCTTCAAACAGAAACGTGCTGATTGAAGAGTACACTGGTGTGAATTGCGGTTGGTGTCCTGATGGTCATAAAAAAGCAAACCAGATCAAGAATTCTAATCCAGGTAGAGTTTCTATAATAAACATTCATGCTGGAGGTTTTGCACCAATGTACACTACACAATTTGGTACAGCACTTAATAATCAAGCTGGCATTTCTTCTTATCCAAACGGAACTATAAATAGACATGTTTTTTCTAATAATACGATACAAGTTTCGGATAGAGATAAATGGGCAACTTTTTCAAATCAGATTCTTGCAATGTCGTCTCCTGTAAATATTGCTGCAGAAGGAACTATCGACTGGTTAACGAGAACAGTTAATATTCGTGTACAGTTGTATTATACTGGAGCGCAAACTGTTACATCTAATTCATTGAATATTGCTGTTCTTCAAGATAATGTATTTGGACCTCAAGAAGGTGCCGCTAATCATTATCCTCAAATGATTGTAGATGGAGAATACCGTCACATGCACATGCTTCGTCATTTGATTACTGGTCAGTGGGGTGAAGAAATTAGCGATATTGCAGAAGGAACCTTAATTGAAAAAAATTACGAATATGTAATACCTGCTCAATTAGGAACAGGAACAGCTGTGGAAGCGTTTTTAGAAGATATGCGTTTCGTAGCTTTTGTTTGCGAAGGTCATAAAGAAGTTCTAACCGCCGTTGACGTTCCAATAACTATAGTAAACAGACCATCGTTGGAAGCTCGTTTACTTAATGTTGAGAATGTTATAGTTAGAAGTTGTGAAGCAAATAATTCAGGAAAATTTAAATTTAAAAATATTGGATCAGAAGAAAACATCACATCCTTAAAATATACCTATTCTATAAATCAAACCGCTTTTGATGCAGAATGGAACGGCAATCTTGATGTTGAAGCAATTGCCACCGTTACAATCCCTAATTATGACATTGAGCTTAATCAAAACTATAATCTTTCTATAGAGATTACAGAAGTAAATGGTCAACCATTTAGTGCTACGAAGACAACTCAAGGAAAGAAAAATGTTTATACTAATAACGGTTATATGTATTTTAAACTCGTTACCGACCGTTACGCAGACGAAACTTCATTTAAAGTTTTTGCTCCAAATGGCGCAGTGGTTCTACAAGGAGGTCCATTTACTCAATTGAGTGCAAATGGCACAACTGTTAGAGAGTATGATATAAAACCAGAAATGACAGGTTGTTACATATTGGAAGTATATGATACGTATGGTGATGGTATCAATGCTAACTATGGAGCTGGATATTTTGAGTTGTACGGCTCAAATGATAACAGATTGTTCCGCGACAATGGAAAGTTCGGTTCAAAAGCTATGTATATGATTGATATTACAGAACCATATTCAATTGATGAGTATGTTAATAATGAAGCTATTATATATCCTAATCCTGCAAC
>CADBTU010000009.1 GCA_902797625.1 uncultured Bacteroidota bacterium
TATGCATCAAGAGAATATCCATCATTTTCAATAAGCCAATCTGATGCAAGCATCCAGTTATGTCCATCACCATCTGCATCATTCAAAACTTCACAATCTATCAAACCTGCTTCAAAACCTTGAAAATAAGGAAGAGAAAGAACTCCTGAACAGTCAATAGCTGTACCATTCAATGTAATATTCTTAGTAATTGTTCCAGATGTTATAGTAAGTGTTCCACTGTGTGAACCAAGAGATGTTGGGTTGTAACGAACTTTGAATTCACCACCATCTGTAGGAAGTGAAATATTTTGACTAAATGTTGCACCATCCAAAGAAACTTCAAAGTTTGCTGGAGAAACAATATTGATATTGTCTGTCAATGAAGCAGCTAATACTTCAACAGAAGTAGATCCTGATATTGAACCAAAATGTACAACCCCCATATCAATTGCATCTTCAAAAACTATTAACGTAGGTTCTGTTATTGCTGTCAACGAAAAATCATCAATTATTATTGCATCATCAACACTAAAATAACCTAGAAAAATTCCTAAACCTATCTGATAGAAGTCAATAGCTATGTATTTTGTTCCTTCTGGTAAAAGTGTTAAGTAATTTTGAGTACCTACACAAAGTTTTTCTTCCTGCCAAGTAAAACTTGAAAGTTGATTGTCTGTAGTAGAATAACCTACGCGGAAATATGATTTTGATAGAACTTGTACATATTCTCCATTCTCTAAAGAGTTTCCATATTTAAACTCAAGTTTCAACGGTGAAGAAACATTAATTTCTGGAGTAATAAGCATATCAACTCCTGAAACGCTCAAAGCTAAATCTGAAGGATTTTCAAAAGATGATGAACTATAATTTTCGGGATTATTAACAGTCCAACAAACTGGAGGATAAAGACCTGTATTGAAATCATAAAGATATGGTAGCTCAGAAATTCCATTACTGCAATCAACTGAAGAACCGATCAAAGTAATAACATTAGTTGTAGTACCCGCAACAATATTCATGTCAGTATTAAAGTTACCAGCTGCTGTTGGGGCAAATCTTACAAATACTGAGTCTATTACAACAGTTTCTACATTAGCAGGAATAGTAACTGATGTTGAGAATGTTACATTATCAAGAGATACTTCAAAAGGTGCAGTTGTTGTAATCTCAATATCATCATTAAGAGCTATAGATGTAATAGCTACAGATTTAGATGAAGATACTTGGTTCATTACAACAGTTGAAAAATCAATAGAATCTTTATCTACTGTTACAGAGAGTTCGAGATTTGAAATATTGAAATTATCGATATAAAGTCTATACATGTCAGAATCTGATACGCAATGGAAAGCAATACTATAAGCACCATTCAATTCTGAAAGAGAAATATATTGTGTAGAAGGTATTGTAGATGTAACATCTATAACAGAAGTAAGTTCTATAGTGTCAACTCCAAATGCTAAAACTTGAAATTTTTCAACATAGTCTGCACTCGCTGAATAACAATCGAAAGACAATAATTGACTTCCATCAAAACTAAATGTAGGTGAAATCAAGTAATCGTCAGCTGCCTGTCCACTATTGTATAGGTAATAAGCAACACCTGATTGAATATCAATAGAAAATGTTTTAGCATCATCATTAGCATCTACAACTTGCCAACAATTTGCAATAGCTTCATTATCAAAACTATAAACGTAAGGAATTGTAGTCTGAGAACAATCTAAACCGCCACCTGATACTTCAATAGTTTTTGTTAAGTCACCATTGGTAATAGTAATTGTTGAAGTTTGAACATCTTCAACTGTTGGTGTAAATTTAACATACAATTGACCACCATTCTGAGAAAGAGTTGCTACTTCGCCGAAATTGTTTCCATCTACAGATACTGTGAAAGGAGATGTTGCTGTTACAGTAATATTTGATGTAAGGTTAAAAGCTTGAACTGAAGTACTCAATACTCTATTCTGACCTAAAAGAACAATTCCGAAATCCAATGTTTCATCATTAACGAGCAATGTAGGCTCTGTAGGTGCAAAAGTAATCTCAACATCATCAAGATTTATTCTGAACATATCGGTTACATCGTGGTGGCGAAAAGCGATATAAACTGTTTGACCAGTATAAGCAGACAAATCTGCTGTATAGTTCACCATTTCAGCTGTAGCAGTACCAGTTATTAACTGTGTTGTGAAGTCGGCCACAGTAGCACCGCCAGTTGAAATATACACAGAAAATTTTTCGCTAGCCCACTCTTCATCCTGACCTGCAACCCAAAAACTCAGTATAGCATCTTGAGTGAGGTTAACTGCAGGAGTGATAAGCCAGTTGTCAGGAGTAAGTGCTTGTTGAGATTGCCATGATGCAGATGTTGCGCTACCAGTACCCGAATGAACATTGAAGTCGCCATCCAAGGTATACCATTCATTACCGTCTCCATCGTTATCAATAGAAGTCCATCCCGAAGGAATAGCATAATTAGATAAACCTTCAAAATCTTCTTGAAGAAGGTAAACCTGGGCGTTTGCAAAATAAGTCATTGCAATTAACGCCACAAATAAAGTAAAAATCTTTTTCATTTTTCGTTTTTTTTAAATAACTAATTTGATTTTATTAAAATTCTGTAGATTCGCTATTGATTGATTACTTTTTTAAACACTTGAATTTCAAAACACTACGTACCCCCTCCTCAAAAATTAACACATTTTTGTTAAAATGCAAATATACATTTTTTTATCCCACTAAAAAACTTTTTTAAATTATGTTGTAAAACACACTACACATTTATCCGTCTGCTAAACTTTTAGCGGACGGATAAATGTAAAAACAACACTTTCATAGTCTCATAAAAACTGTATTCTACTTAATTTGTAGAAGAATACAGTTTTTATAGAATTCCAAATACTTAAATTCGAGAATATATAAAATAATCGTAATTTACTCGTCTAAATATTCAATTTAAGGAATAAATTTCTGGTAAACAATGGAAACATTATGCCCACCAAAACCAAAAGAATTAGACAAAGCTATATTAACATTTTTACTCTGAGTTTCACCAATAACAAAATTCCAATCATGAGGAATCATAGGGTCAAGTTCATGAAGATTTATAGTTGGGTGAACAAGACCATCTCTCATCGAGCAAAAAATAGCAACACTTTCAACTGCTGGACCTGCTCCGAGCAGATGTCCAATCATAGATTTAGTAGAATTGATTGCCATTTTTTGAGAATGGTTGCCAAAAACCTTGCTTATAGCTCTGCATTCAGAAATGTCGCCCAACGGCGTAGAGGTTCCGTGAGTGTTGATATAATCCACTTGTTCTGGCTTTATCTTAGCTGATTTTAAGGCGTTTTCCATAGATTGGACAGCGGCTTTTCCATTAGGCTCTGGGGCTGCGATATGGAATGTATCAGCTACCATTCCAACACCTATAATTTCACCATATATATGAGCTCCACGAGAGAGTGCAGAATCTAAACTCTCTAAAACGAGAGTAGCGGCACCTTCTCCCATAACAAAACCATCGCGCAATTTATCGAAAGGGCGACTGGCACCTTTGGGGTCGTCATTATTAGTAGATAAAGCGCGCATAGAGTTAAAACCTCCAATAGCAAGTTCTAAAATGCAAGCCTCAGAACCTCCTGTTATAATAACATCTGAAATACCAAGTGCAACAGAATAACAAGCATCTAAAATAGCATTCGCTGAAGATGCACAAGCTGAAGATGTTACATAATTAGGTCCAGCGAATCCATACTTTAAGGCTATACTACCTGAAATAGTATTTGGCAAAACTCGCAAAAGATGGAATGGACTAAATCTTGGGGTTTTATCTTGCTCCATATACATCTGTACTGCCTGTTCAGATGACATTAGGCCACCAATACCTGTTCCATATATTACCCCTACCCTATTTTTATCTATCTCCTCAAGATTTATTTTTGAATCTTTAAGAGCTTCCTCTGTAGCTATCAGGGCATATTGCGCACACCTGTCCAACTTCGACAACTCCTTTGGATCAAAATAGTTACGAGGATCATAACTTTTAAGTTCACAAGCGAACTTAGTTTTAAATTTTTCAGTGTCGAAATAAGAAATATGACCGGCACCAGAAACACCTTTTATCAGGCTATCCCAATACTCGGTCACATTATTCCCGATGGGAGTTATAGCACCCATCCCTGTTACAACGACGCGTTTGAGGTTCATCACAAACGTTTATTGTAAAGGTTTTTACTTTGAGTTGAGAAGATTTTCAATATAAGCAACAGCGTCTCCAACTGTTGAGATCTCTTCAGCGTCTTCTTCAGGGAATTTAATGCCGAAAGCATTCTCAAATTCCATAATCAGTTCCACAGTGTCTAATGAATCAGCTCCTAAATCGTTTGTAAAACTCTTTTCAGGGGTAATTTCAGACACATCCATACTTAACTTATCAGCGATAATGGATTGAACTTTTTCTAAAACTTCTGACATAATTTTCAATTTTAAAATTAGGCGGCAAAAATACATTTTTTTTTAATATCTACAGACATTCTTTTTTACAAAATATTTTCCAGCATTCATTGAACAATATTAGTTATTATTACTGTCCGCTAAAAATAAAAAATAAATTTCACAGAGCCGTAACCACCTGTAAACCTGAGTGTATAATTTCTACTGATAAATCTAAGCCCCCATTGAAATTTTAACTCCAGACGCGGCGGTGGTTCAGCATCTTTCAGAAGCACCTGCGTTTCGTGAGTTTCTCGAATGGCGGTGGGTAGCATACAAATCGATACACACAGCCTCAAAGACGATAACTATGGTTTGCCTGTTCAAGAGAAACACTGGATTTTATTAAGCCATATTTATATCACTTTCTTTGATGACCCCAAAGAAAGTGATGCAAAGAAAGGGTTAGCGCTGACGAAATGTTTTCTAAAAAACATTTCTAAGGCGCGTTTTTTTTTTTTTTTTTTTTACAGCAA
>CADBTU010000010.1 GCA_902797625.1 uncultured Bacteroidota bacterium
CAGGAACAACTGCAATATATATGCCAAACAATCGTTAATAGTCAGCTATGAAAAATTATTTTATCCACGAGACTGCAATAATAGATGATGGGTGCAAAATTGGAGACAATTCAAAGATTTGGCATTTTTCTCACATAATGTGTAGTGCTGAGATTGGCAACAATTGTACAATAGGGCAAAATGTTATGATTGGCAAAGGGGTTATTATTGGCAACAATGTGAAAATCCAGAACAATGTATCTGTTTTTGAGGGGGTCATCTGTGAGGATGGAGTTTTTCTTGGTCCATCAATGGTTTTTACTAACGTTATAAATCCAAGGGCTTTCATTGAGCGAAAAGATGAATTTAGATCAACATTGGTAAAATCAGGGGCAACTATTGGGGCTAATGCAACGATATTATGTGGGCACACTATTGGTAAATTTGCCCTAATTGGGGCTGGCTCTGTAGTAACATCCGACATTCCAGATTTTGCTCTTGTTGTTGGTAATCCTGCGCGCCAGATAGGTTGGGTTAGTGAACGTGGTTGTAGGTTGTATTTTGATAAAAACGGATATGCAATATGTCCTGAAAGTAATCAAAAATACAGACTCACTGCTAACAAAGTGGAAAAGATAGGATAATATGAGGTGTAGTGTTGTTGATAGAATTTTTGTCATAATATCATTCCTTTTGATTTTCATCAAGGGGTTTGCCACCCATCAACGAGCTGGAGAAATTAGTTATAAGTACATTTCAGGATTAACCTACGAATTTACAATAACAACTTACACCTATACACCGAGTCCAGCTGATCGTCCTGTAATAGAAGTTTTTTGGGGAGATGGGACATATTCAGAAATAGAGCGTAATAGCAAAATTAACTTAGGCAATGATGTAAGTTTAAACACTTACATTTCTCAACACACATTCTCAGCTGCTGGCACCTATCATGTAACTTTTGAAGATCCTAATCGAAATGCGGGAATATTAAATATACCGAGTTCTGTTGAAATACCTTTTTTTATTGAGACCATATTGGTTATAAATCCATTTATTGGAGGTAACTCATCTCCTCAACTTTTAAATCCTCCTTTGGACAACGGTTGTGTCAATACGCCTTATTATCATAACCCAGGAGCGTTTGACTTAGATGGAGATAGTTTAACTTTCAGTTTAATAAATTGCAGAGGTTTAGAGGGTGAAGACATACCAGGTTATTCGTTACCATACGCATCCAACTATATAGAGATAAACCGCACAACAGGTGAATTGGTTTGGGATTCGCCCACATTGGCTGGTGAATATAACATTGCTATTTTAATTGAAGAATGGCGTAATGGTGTAATGGTTAGCAGTATGGTTAGGGATATGCAAATAACTATTGCCCCTTGCAACAACCGTCCGCCTCTCGTAGAAGTTAACGACACTTGTGTTATAGCTGGCAGCAAGTTAGATTTATTGGTTAAGGTCTCTGATGAAACATCAACCTTTGTAACTTTATCAGCCACTGGCGATCCTTTTTTGCTTACAGAGTCGCCTGCAACATTTGCCCAACTAACCGATAGTGTTACATATTACACACACTTCGTTTGGCAAACCACTTGTAATCATATAAAACAAAAACCTTACGAAGTACTTTTTAAAGCTAAGGATAATGGTCCACATGTTGAATTAGTATCTTTTAAAACGTTGAAAATAAAAGTAATAGCTCCTGCTCCAGAAAACTTAAATTCAAATCCACGAGGAAATGTAATTGATTTAAAGTGGTCACCAAGCGTATGTTCTAACTCTATTGGATACGACATTTACAAAAGAACTAACAAAGACACATTTGAACCTGATTCCTGTCAAACGGGCATTCCTCCTGAAATTGGATACACTAAAATTGGCAGCACTCACAATTTGAACGACACCACTTTTACAGATGACGGATCGATTTCTCCTATCTACCATGGCAATGTTTACTGCTACAGAGTTGTTGCAATATTTCCAGATGGTTCAGAAAGCATAGTTTCCGAAAAAACCTGCGCTAACATCGCTAACGATGCTCCAATAATTATAAACACAGATGTTGTATCTACAGATAGTATTAACGGTGTTGTTATGGTTCGATGGCTCTTTCCGCCAGAAATTGATTCTATCGCTTTCCCGCCACCTTATTATTTTCAACTCTATAGGAACAATGAATTTATCCAAACAATATCCGCCCCCACTAACCCTTCTGATACAAATGAGTTTTTTGACCACAATTTAAATACTTTGAATTATTCATATCTCTACTCAGTATCCATTCTTAATTACGATACGATTATTGAAAATTCTAACAACTCTAAAACAATATTCCTGAATTTAATACCTTCTGATAAAAAAATTACTTTAACTTGGGACGATCTACAACCTTGGAACAATATTGAATATACGATATATAGATATAATAACCATATTTATTCTTGGGATTCTGTTTCAACAGTTCAATCGCGAACTTATATAGATAATAACTTAATTAACGGCGAGAACTATTGCTATTACATTATGGCAAAAGGTTTCTATTGGATACCAGATACTATAGGACCTCTTTACAATCGTTCGCAAGAAAAATGCTCTTCTCCTATCGATAACGAACCTCCTGAGTTGCCAGAAATCAACATTTCGAACAACTGTCAAAACATTGAATTTAATTGGCTATTTAGCTCCGACACTGCTGCCTCCGACGCCGTTTACTACTATATTTACTTTAAACCAACCTTAAATTCTAACTTCTCTCGTATTGACTCTTTTTACAACTCCCAAATTTGTTACCCCAACCCTTGTAGCTATTCCATAATTGCTGATGATTCTAAATCACTGGTTGGATGTTTTGCTATGAGTATCGCTGATAGCAACCATAATAACACTAAACTATCAGACTCCATTTGTATAGATATTTTCGATTGCTTAGAATATAATCTTCCTAATGTATTTACCCCTAATTCTGACGGAATAAATGATCTATTCACTCCTATTCAACCCTATTACGGTATATCTAAAATTGATATTGAGATCTTTGATAGATGGGGTAAACGCGTTTTCAAAACAACTAATCCAGATATTATTTGGGATGGAACTGATGAATTAACTAAATTAGCTTGTCCAGATGGCGTATATTACTATGGATGTAAATTATTTGTTCCTACTTTGACTGGTGAAATTAACTTCTTTCTCAATGGCTCTATAACCCTTATTCGATAACTTTACATTATCTATAACCTATAATTTAAATATCTTATAATGAAAAAAATTATTATCGCAATTACCGTTTTAATCTTTTCACAACAAGCTTTCTCTCAGTGGGTTTCTCCTTCTAACAACCAGAGTTTCACCCTTTCTTCTTTGAGTATATTAGCACCAGATGTTGTAGAAAAAAATAACAATAGCTTCTTTATAAAACAAAATATCACCATATCTAAAAGCGATACTTTATTATTACTCAATTTGGATTCATGCATAAAAGTTAATCCTGCTATCACAATCGAGATTAATGGCACTCTTATAACTGAAAATCGCAATACTAATCTTATAATAAAGGGTTTACCCTCTACTTCTGAAAATCCTTTCGAATTTAAATTTGACAGTGCTGAAAATTGTATTATTAAAAATACTGACATCTCCAACTGTAATCGTATTTTACTTATAAACAGCGACATAACTTTTTCAGAGTGCATATTTCACAACTTTTCAAATCATGTAATAAGTTACATGAATTGCAATCCAACTATTGAGTACTGCCACTTTTACGATAACTACGCGTGTGCAATACAATCTGCAATAAATACCGAAGGAAGTCCTAAAATTTTATATAATATCCTATTTAATAATGTTTTAGCTAATACTAACAATCCACAAATAAACATTGGTCCCTCTTCAAGTGATTCTATACTGATAATTGGAAACACTATCGAAGGAGTAAGCAGCACTATGTCGGGCGGCATTGGCATCTCTAACTTGTACAATTCAAATATAACTAAGGTTTTAATCAAAGATAATATCATAAAAAGTAATCGCTATGGATTTACTCAAAATGGGTATCGAATAATGTCGTACATATACAATAACCAAATAGTTTACAATAACTTAGAAGTAAATCCTAACAATGGAGGTAGTGGAATAAGTATTTTCGGATACGACACAACTTGCGCATCCATAATCCGCAACAATTTAATAACTGGTAATTTATGGGGAATAACTTCTATTTATTACAACAGTATTGACCTCGGCTCTGCTGACGATCAAGGTTTTAATATTATTTACGATAATGGTAACAATGGGATTGAGTATGCACTTTTCAATAATTCAAACTCAAACATAAATGCGGTTGGTAACTACTGGGGATACGACAATATTGATGATGTTGAAGAAATAATTTATCATCATGCAGACTCTTCCATTTATGGCACTGTTAATTATCAACCAATCTATGTCATTGAACCTGAGATATCATCATTTGCTTTTTTTGTTGAGGATAATCCTACAATAGTTTCTGATGCCTTTGGAATTTTCTCTGAAAACAGAGATACTATATTTGTAACTATTCAATTTACAGAAAACTCCTCTTACTCTAACCTAAAACCACGTATAACAACTCCTTATGGAATATTTGTTGAACCATCGCCTGATGATTTTATAAATTTTGATAATCCTATAACATATACTGCTTCAACACCGCACCAAACCTCAAAAGATTACACTATAATTGTTAATCAGATTACAAGTATCAATAATTTCAAAAAAGAAAACATAATCATATATCCGAATCCCGTAGTTAGTAACTACTTAATTATCAAGAACACACATAACGACAATTTAAAGATTCGTATAACATCCATTGAAGGAAAGGTAATTGATGAAGCATTTCTGAAATATGGGGAAAATAAAATTTCGATAAAAAATCTCAGTTCTGGCACTTATATTGTTAAAATATTCGATAAAGCTGATATTTTAAGTAAAAAAATAATTGTAAAACAGTAAAATGAAGCATTATATACTAATTTTATCATTATTTATCTCAATTTTAGATTGTTGCGGACAGGGAGACTTTAGGGATTCTAATCTTCCTATTGACGAGCGCGTTGAGTTATTAATGGATCAACTCACTTTAGATGAAAAGATTGGATTTTTACAACATAATAATCCTGCAATTGAAAGATTAGGAATACCTGCTTATAGTTGGTGGAACGAAGCTTTGCACGGTGTTGCGCGCAATGGATTTGCAACAGTTTATCCTATGCCCATCGCACTCGCTGCAACTTTTGACGATAAATCTGTAGAAGAGATGTTTTCGCTTGTGGCCGATGAAGCCCGCATTAAATACTTTGAATCTCAAAAAAAATCTCAGTTTGGAGACAACACAGGACTAACGTTTTTTGCTCCTAACATCAATATTTTCAGAGATCCTCGTTGGGGCAGAGGTATGGAAACCTACGGCGAAGACCCTTATCTTACAGCTATGATGGGAACAGCTTGTATAAATGGTCTTCAACAGAAGTTTGACAACAAATACAAATCTTTAGCCTGTATTAAACATTTTGCGGTTCATAGCGGACCTGAAGCCACGCGCCACTCTTTTAACGCAATTGTAAGTGAACGCGATCTTTGGACAACCTATCTTCCTGCTTTTAAACGCATTGTAAAAAACACTGATGTTAGCATGGTTATGTGTGGTTACAATCGACTCAACGGTGAGCCATGTTGCACAAATGACGCTCTATTAGTTGATATTCTCAAAAATCAATGGGGATATAGAGGACTTTTTGTAACAGATTGTTGGGCTCTTAATGATTGTTGGGAGCGCGACACTGTGATACTTCGCCATAAAACTCACGAAACTGCCGCCCACGCCGCCGCCGATGCCTTTGGTTCCGTAATAGATTTAGAATGTGGTAGTGGACTTAATGCTTTGAGAGATGCTGTAAATCAGAATTTAATTAGCGAGAATGTTATTAACACTCATACTTACAAAATTTTGAAAGCTCGTTTCTTATTAGGTATGTTTGATTCTGAACAACCCACTCCAAAAGCTACAAACACCTCTTTTTTTGATGATAAAGCTCTTGAATTGGCTCGAAAAAGCATAGTCCTTTTGAAAAACAACGGTATCTTACCTATCAAAATTAACGAATATAAAAACATTGCAATTATTGGTCCTAATGCCGCTGATTCTGTTATGCTTTCAGGAAATTATAATGGAACTCCTCGAAATACTATCACTATTTTGGAAGGTATTACTCAACACATTAACTCTTTACCTAAACAAAATAGACCTAATATATTTTTTGATACAGCATGTTACCACGTAGGCAAAGAATATAAGATTTCTAAGGATTTTTACAAAAAAATTGCAAAATGCGACCTCGTTATTTTTGTCGGTGGTTTATCGCCAGAATTAGAAGGTGAGCAACTTGAAGTTGAGGCTGAAGGTTTCTTAGGGGGCGACAGAACATCTATTGAGCTACCTGATATTCAAAGAAGTATATTGATGAAACTTAAATCATTGGACAAACCTGTAATTTTTGTACTTTGCTCTGGTGGTGCTGTTGCCTTAGATTGGGAGAATAATAACACTGATGCAATCTTAGAAGCTTGGTATGGCGGACAAGCTGCTGGAACAGCTGTCGCTGATGTGCTTTTCGGAAAAGTTAATCCAAGCGGAAAACTTCCAATAACTTTTTATAGTTCTAAAAATAAACTGCCTGATTTTGAAAGCTATGATATGACTAATAGAACTTACCGTTACCTAACAGAAAGACCTTTGTTTCCTTTTGGTTTCGGATTGAGTTATACTAATTTCGACTATTTTGATGGAAAATTTGATCCAAAATCACGAACATTGAAATTTAAAGTTAAAAATAGTGGTAAATACGCAGGAGATGAGGTTGTTCAAGTTTATATCACAAACAAAAATGATGTTAATGGACCATATAAAACTCTCGTAGGATTCAAACGAATTCACCTCTTAATCGGAGAAACAAGAAATATGATTTTTAAAATTGATGACGAATTTTTCGAGGTTTTTGATGAATCGCTACATCAATTTAAGAAAATTTCAGGAGGAGAATTTACGATTGAATTTGGATATAACAAGATAGATATCAAGATATAATTGTTATTAAGATCAACTTATAACACTCCAATCTGTTTCTTTTTGCATCTGTTTTCTAAGTGTTTCAGCTATTCGTTTATGTTCTGAAAGAGTTAGGTCGGGGTCTTTTTCCAAGATTTGTTGTGCTAAATTTCGAGTATAAACCACCAATTTTTCATCTTTTGCTAAGTCGGCTATTTTAAAATCGAGCATTCCACTTTGTCGCGTACCCTGTAAATCGCCAGGACCACGTAGTTTTAAATCAAAATTAGCAATCTCAAATCCATCGTTTGTTTCCACCATAGCATCCAATCTTTTGCGTCCCTCTGAGGAAATCTCATATTTAGACATCAAAATACAATACGACTGTTCTGGTCCACGCCCTACCCTACCACGAAGCTGATGCAATTGTGATAATCCAAATCTTTCCGCATTTTCGATAACCATAACAGAAGCATTAGGAACATCAATACCAACTTCAATAACGGTAGTGGATAATAGTATCTGTATTTCCCCTTTTTTAAAACGGCTCATTGTAAAATCTTTATCCTCGTTTTTCTGCTTTCCGTGAACCATAGAAACACTATACATTGGCTGTGGAAAAGTTTGAGTAATTGCATTAAAACCTGCTTGCAAATCCAAAAGGTCTAAACTTTCAGACTCTTGTATAAGAGGATATACCACATAAATCTGGCGCCCTAAATCTATCTGCTGCTTCATAAAACCGAGTAGTTTCAGGCGGTCTTTTTCATAAAAATGTCGAGTGATGATCGGTTTTCTTCCTTGTGGTAGTTCATCTATAATAGAAACATCAAGATCCCCATATAGAGTCATTGCTAAAGTTCGGGGTATAGGAGTTGCTGTCATAACTAAAATATGCGGTGGCGTTGTGCTTTTTCGCCATAGTTTTGCACGTTGTTCAACACCAAAACGATGTTGTTCGTCTATCACAACTAATCCAATATTATTAAAAACAACTGGGTCTTCAATAAGAGCGTGCGTTCCAATGAGGATATCTATATCTCCATTTTGCAAATCGAAAAGAATCTTTTTACGCACAGAAGTTTTTGTAGAGCCAGATAAAAATTCTACTCGAAGATTCAAAGGTGCAACTTGCTTGCTAATCTTCTCATAATGCTGAGTAGCTAATATCTCGGTAGGTGCCATCATGCAAGCCTGAAATCCATTATCATTAGCTAAAAGCATACTGAAAAGAGCTATCACAGTCTTTCCGCTTCCCACATCACCCTGCAAAAGTCTATTCATTTGATGACCACTCCCCACATCAGCGCGTATTTCACGAAGCACCCTTTTCTGAGCATTTGTGAGATCAAAAGGCAAGCACTCTTTATAAAATTTATTAAAATTGTCTCCGACTTGAGAAAAAATGTGCCCCTGGAACTTGTTAGTATTTATAAGTTTCAGCTTCAAAAGACGCATTTGTGTAAAAAAGAGTTCGTCAAATTTAAGTCTGAGGTTCGCTTGCGAAAGTTTTTGATTATCTTCTGGATAGTGAATGTTTATCAAGGCATCGCGAAGCGGTAAAAGGTTAAACTCCTTAACCATCTCAAGAGGAAGAGTTTCTGATATATATTCTTTAACTGATGAAAGTAGATTAATCATTAGCTTTGATATAGCTTTTGAATCCAACGATTTCTTTTTTGCTATTTCAGAAGTGTTATAGAGTGGTTGAAATCTTAATGATACAGGAGAATCTTGTTGTTGGTTTGGGTCTATCAATTCAGGGTGTGTTATATTCCAGTGGTTATTAAAGAGGGAAGGTTTACCAAAGATAACAAATTCGTGTCGAGACTTCAACACGTCTTCAATCCATTTTAGACCGTTAAACCACACTAACTCTATAGCTCCAGTGTCATCTTGAAAAATAGCGGTAAGTCGGCGTGTTCTATTTTGACCAACAATTTGAAGGTTTCTGATAGAGCCTTTCAATAGAATATAGCCGCCATCATTTACTATGTCGCAAACTTTATACACGTGCGACTTGTCGATATGCCGATATGGGAAATAGTAGAGCATATCACGAAATGTTGCAATACCAAATTCTTTACGCAACACCATACCGCGTTTTTCGCCAACACCTTTTAAAAACTCTATAGGTGTTCCTAAGAAATCTATATTTTCATTGTTCATGGTTTAAATTATATTTTAACAGTATTTTTTCTTCAAAATTTCAGAATACACTATACCTTTGTAAAACTCTTCGTTATCAAAATTTAAGCTTGGCATTTGTTTATTGTGAGTTTCCTCATCAAAAAAAGACTCTTTATTTTCTACATTTTTAGCAAATTCAGCTTCAAAATCTCGTTCACTCATAGTTTCGTATGAGAATGGTTGAGAAGCATCCTTGTTAGCAACTTTTTTTATAGAACGTTTTGGATTTTGCTGAACAACTTCTTCTGGTTCCACATTCTGTTTGTTATTATTTAATATTGGCCGCTTTTCTTCCTTCCTATTTTTTAAGAGAAGAGAAAACAGAGCCCAAAGTATAGCGCATACAAATATCAGAATTTCTTTCAAACTATCCATATTAAAAAACATTATATTAAATTATCACTCAACTTTCTATTTTCACTTTTTGCTTTTGCAATACTAACGTTTAGGTCGTAGCAAATCAAAAATATTGAAGCACTCCAATTTATCCACAACAAGATGGCAAAAAGTGCTCCTAATGAACCATATATTAAGTTGTAGTTTGTAAAATTAGAGAAATATATATTTATTATCCATAAAAGCAATACTTGCAGAATAGTACAAGTTGACGAGCCTGCCGAGAAGAATCGATAATTGCCTCGTTTTACGGGTGCTGTATAATAAAAAATACTTATCAAAAAATAGATTGAGGCATACACAAGTAGCCATTTTGAGAGATGAACAACAAACGAATAGAGACGAGGATTATTTATGAAATTAGTGTCTATCTGATAAATAGCTAATGAAGATAATATAAATAGAGCAGCAACAATAACAATTATTACAAATGTAAGAAACATCAAACCCGCACTTAACGCTATTTGTTTCAGAAAATTACGATTTTCTTCATTAAAGTATGATGTATTCATAGCTACCAATATCGCATTTATGCAAATTACTGTAAAATAAATGCCTATTATCAACATAAAAGAAGATAAAGCACCATTTTGACGCATCACAAGATCCGTAATCATTTCTGATACAGCAGGCCAAACATAAGGTGGAACTAACGATTCTAACAATGTTATCAGTGCGTTTTGAAAATGTGTTCCTAAAAAAGCTATAGAAGAAAAAAGGGCGATAATCATAGGAATCAGCGCAATAAAAATGTGGTAAGTAATTGCAGCGGCGCGCTGAAAAACAACACCTTTGCTAAGCGATTGCATAAAAAATCGCATAACATCATAGAGTGGCACCTTCTGAAGCCCTGGCAAAGTAATTATTTTCGATTTCTTGATGAATTTTCCCAAATACGGAACGCGCTCCAAATCAGCACTCCACCGATGGAATTTAACATTCGCATATCTAAAAAAATTCTTCAACATAAACAATTTTCTAATTGTGATATTTTAAACTCATATCAAGACTTGTAACGTGGTGAGTAAAAGCTCCAACCGAAATGTAATCAACGCCTGTAACAGCATAATCGTGAAGAGTCTCTTTTATAATTCCGCCTGATGCTTCTGTTTCAAACTGGTGATTTACAAGTTTAACGCCTTCAATAATCTGCTCTGGGGCAAAATTATCGAACATAATACGATGAACGCCTCCATGTGAAATCACTCTCTTCACATCTTCTATACTTCTACATTCTATTTCAATCTTAATATTCAAGTTATTAGCCTTTATATAGTTGTTAGCCAAATCAATAGCCTTTTCAATGCCGCCAGCAAAGTCTATATGGTTATCTTTTAGCATTATCATATCATAAAGTCCAAATCTATGATTTTGAGCACCGCCCACAGCCACAGCATACTTTTCAAAAATACGCATATTTGGAGTAGTTTTGCGAGTATCAAGTAAGATTACATTGGTATCTTTAACCAAATCAACATATTGTCGAGTTGTTGTTGCTATTCCGCTCATTCGTTGCATAAAATTCAGAAGCGTGCGTTCTGCTGTCAACATATTTCGAGAAGACCCTTTCAACACAAATGCAATATCGCCCTTGTGAACCTCCGCTCCATCATTTATCATAATATCCATTTCTATATTATCATCTACTTGCCTTAAAACTTCTCGTGCTACATCTACTCCAGCAAGAACACCGTCTTGTTTTATCAATAATTTCATCTTACCTTGTACTGAAGTGGAAATACACGAAATAGACGAATGGTCGCCAGTACCAATATCTTCTTGTAATGTTAATGCTATCAGTTCTTTAACTTTATCTGTTATATTCATTTTTTAACAATTATTTCAGGTGTTATAATGGTATCGCTATGATTAAGAGCTCTATCTACAATGTAGCACGATAAGCGCACTGTATCGAAAATTGAGTTAGGGTTATTTATAAAAGTTCTAATTGTTAGTTTACCCTCTATTGATTCTGGAACATCGTTACTTAGATATGGAATCCGTGCGTGCAAAGGTGTAGGAAGTTCCATTTTAATCCATTCTCCATTTTGCTTTTCATACAAATGTATGAAAAAATTGTAATAATAAGGAGAATCAATTGAAAATATTGGATTATTATTTGTCTCATTTAATCCAATATCGCCGTCTCCATCTTGGAAATAAATAGTTAAATCTGCCTGACTATCAGAATTTGTTCCGTTATCAACTTTTTCTACTGAAACAAATTCGATATGAGGTATTTTGGAGAATTTCTCTTTTTGACCACAAGAGATCAAGAGTATTGCCAAAATCACTATTGTTAGACATTTATATATTCTTTTCATTCCTTGCAGATGATATTATTGTTACAGACCGCAAAGATAACATATTCTTTCCAAATGTTATCCGATAAAAATACAAAATTTACCTATTGTGGCACCTCACGGTGTGCCGCGCCGCACAAGACTTTTCTGTGCCGCTTCGTCTATTGTCGTTGGGGTATCTCCGCCATTTTCAATAATCAATATCTGGTCA
>CADBTU010000011.1 GCA_902797625.1 uncultured Bacteroidota bacterium
AATATGGCCGAAAGTGTTTACTTTCACTGCGCGCTCAAAATCATAAGTATCTAACTTTCCTGAAACAGATCCTCTTTCGACTATACGATGTACCGTTGTAGGCGGGACTGAGGAAGTATAGTTGATTTTTATTCCGAGAAATAGTGGTAAAAACGTGTAATAACCTCAATACCACGACGAAAATGATCAAGTTTATAATTTTCATTTGGTGAGTGAATGTTATCTTCACCAAGTCCGAAGCCGCAGAGTATAGACTTAACACCGAGAGATTTCTCAAAATGAGCAACAATAGGAATACTTCCACCACTGTAAGAAGGTATTGGGCGTTTTCCATAAACATCAATATATGCTTTTTCGGCAGCTTTGTATGCAGGAACGTCCATACCACAACGATAGGCTTCACCTCCATGGCAAGGAATAACTTCCACTTTGACATATTTTGGAGCAACATTTTCGAAATGCTTTTGGAAAAGTACAGCAATCTTATGAGAATCTTGGTTAGCAACAAGACGCATTGAAATATTAGCAGATGCTTCTGATGGCAAAACAGTCTTAAAGCCTTCACCAGTATAGCCGCCTTCTATCCCACAAACTCCAAGATTAGGACGAATTCCTGTTCGTTCTATAGTTGAAAAACCTACCTCTCCATATAAATCATCAACCTCAAGAGATTTTTTATATTCGGCCTCATCGAAAGGTGTTTGAGCTATCAGTTCGCGTTCTTCGTCCGACAAAACTACAACATCATCATAAAATCCTGGAATAGTTACTTTTCCATTATTATCTATCAATCCTGAAACCAAATCACAAAGAACGTTAATAGGATTGGCTACAGCACCTCCAAAAATACCAGAGTGGAGATCTCTATTAGGACCAGTAACTTTAACAATCATATTACAAAGTCCGCGCAAACCAGCAGTTATAGATGGTGTATCAGAAGAGATCATACTTGTATCTGAAACGAGAATAACATCACATTTCAACATTTCTGAATATTTGTCGCAGAAAGGGTACAGCTGAGTACTTCCAATCTCTTCTTCTCCTTCAAGCATAAATTTAACATTACATTTCAATGTATTAGTCTTTACCAAATACTCAAAAGCTTTAGCGTGCATAAAAGATTGACCTTTATCATCATCGGCACCTCTACCCCAAATTTTTCCATCTTTTATAACAGGTTCAAAAGGTTCGGTATTCCATAGTTCTATAGGGTCAACAGGCATAACATCATAGTGCCCATAAACAAGAACTGTTTTAGCCTTCGGATCTATAATTTTCTCTGCGTAAACAATAGGATTTCCTTCTGTAGAAAAAATTTCACATTTATCTGCTCCAGCTTCAAGAATGAGTTCTTTCCAACGTTCAGCACACTTAAGCATATCCTCCTTATGTTCACTTTGAGAACTGATAGATGGTATTCTCAACAAGGAAAAAAGTTCTTCTAAAAATCGAGGTTCGTTTTCTTGAATGTAATTTTTGATTTCCATAACTGTTTAATTATTTCGTAACTATTTTTTAATACTATGAAAGTAGTTTTAAGGAATAACAATTATCAATCGAGTTTCAATACAGCCAAAAATGCAGATTGAGGTACTTCAACATTACCTATTTGACGCATACGTTTTTTACCTTTTTTCTGTTTTTCGAGCAATTTACGTTTACGAGTTATATCACCGCCATAACATTTAGCTGTAACATCCTTACGAACAGCTTTAACAGTTTCACGAGCAATAATTTTAGAGCCTATAGCGGCTTGTATTGCAATATCGAATTGTTGTCGAGGAATCAACTCTTTAAGTTTTTCACAAATTCTTCTTCCGAATGGGTAAGCATTGTCAACATGTATCAAAGATGATAAAGCGTCAACAGAATCACCATTAAGAAGAATATCCAACTTCACAAGTTGAGCTGGTTTATAATCGGTAATATGATAATCGAAAGAAGCGTAACCTTTAGAAATACTCTTTAATTTATCGTAGAAGTCGAACACAATTTCACCGAGTGGCATATCGAATGTAAGTTCAACACGATTTGCTGCTACATACATCTGATTTATTAGAATTCCGCGCTTATCGATACAGAGTTTTATCACAGAACCAATAAAATCGTCTTTTGTTATAATTTGAGCACGAATATAAGGTTCTTCAACATGGTCAATATCATTTGGTGCTGGCATTCCTGAAGGGTTATATACTTCAAGCCACTGTTTTTTAGTAGTTAGAATTTTATAGGACACATTAGGAACAGTAGCTATCACATCTTGGTCAAATTCTCTGTCTAAGCGTTCTTGAATTATTTCCATGTGAAGAAGTCCGAGAAAACCGCAGCGAAAACCGAAACCAAGAGCCACAGAAGATTCAGGCACAAATGTTAGCGAAGCGTCGTTAAGCTGAAGTTTTTCTAAAGAAGATCTCAACTCTTCATATTGGTCTGCTTCAGTTGGATAAATTCCCGCGAAGAGCATAGGTTTAACCTCTTGAAAGCCTTCTATAGCATTATCACAGGGGCGTTGAGTATGAGTTATTGTATCTCCAACCTTCACTTCTGAGGATGTTTTAATACCAGTTATAAGATAACCTACATCGCCAGCAGATAGCACATCTTTTGGCACCCTATCCATTTTCAGAATACCAATTTCATCCGCATCATATTCGTGTTTAGTAGCAAAAAATTTAACCAAATCATGGGTTTTTATCGAACCGTTAAATATTCTAAAGTAGGCAATAATACCACGAAAAGAGTTAAAGATTGAGTCGAAAATAAGAGCCTGCAATGGGGCTTCTGGATCGCCTTCAGGCGCAGGGATTCGTTCAATAATAGCTTCAAGAACTTGCTCAACTCCCAAACCAGTTTTGCCACTCGCTTCTATAATATCATCTACATCACAACCTAATAAATCAATAATTTGATCTTTAACTTCTTCTGGCATTGCCGCAGGCATATCCATCTTATTTAGCACAGGAATAATCTCTAAATTATTGTCAATAGCTTGATAAAGATTTGAAATAGTCTGAGCTTGTACACCTTGTGTAGCATCAACTAAAAGAAGTGCACCTTCGCAGGCCGCAATAGAACGAGAAACTTCATAAGAAAAGTCAACATGGCCAGGAGTATCGATGAGATTCAGTATATACTTCTCTCCTTTGTAAAGATACTCCATCTGAATTGCATGACTTTTAATAGTAATACCGCGTTCTCGTTCCAAATCCATATCGTCTAATACTTGATTTTGGAAATCTCTTTCGCTTATTGTTTTAGTATATTGTAGCAATCTATCGGCCAATGTACTTTTACCGTGGTCAATATGCGCTATAATACAAAAATTCCTAATATTCTTCATTGTTAGTATAGTGATTTGGAATGATAACTCTATTTTTCTAAGTCGAAATGAAGGTTATGCCCCATTTTAGACTGTTTTGTTTTGAGGTAATACTCGTTAACTTTGTTAGGTTTGATGATGATTGGAACGGTTTCTGATATTCTGATTCCGTGAGCAGAGAGACCAACGCGTTTAGCAGGATTATTGGTTATAAGTTTCACATTTGTAGCTTTTAAGTCTTTGAGTATTTGTGCACCAACGCCATAATCACGTTCGTCTGCTTTAAAGCCTAACTCAAGATTAGCCTCAACTGTGTCTCGCCCTAACTCTTGAAGATGATAAGCTCTAAGTTTGTTGATAAGTCCAATTCCTCTGCCTTCCTGACTCATATAAAGCACCATTCCTCTACCCTCTTTATCGATCATTTCCATAGATTGGTGAAGTTGCTCACCGCAGTCGCATTTACAAGATCCGAAAATATCGCCCGTTGCGCAAGAAGAGTGTACTCTCACAAGCACTGGTTCGTCAGCACTCCAACAGCCTTTCTTGAGTACGAGGTGAGTGGCACCATTATTGAGTTGAGTGTATGCAATCAAATCAAAATCCCCCCAACGAGTAGGAAGTTTAACTTCTTGTTCTTTACGAATCAACGACTCTGTTTGTAATCTATAGGCAATAAGTTTTTCAATACTCGTGATAACAAATCCATATTTTTGAGCCACTTCAATTAGTTGAGGAAGGCGCGCCATAGTTCCGTCAGGATTTATTATTTCGATCAAAGCACCCACAGGTTCTAATCCTGCGAGTTTTAATAAATCAACGGTACCTTCAGTATGACCAGCGCGCACCAAAACTCCACCATCACGAGCGCGCAAAGGATTAACGTGTCCAGG
>CADBTU010000012.1 GCA_902797625.1 uncultured Bacteroidota bacterium
AGAGGTTGCAACGCCAGCCACCAATAAAGCGGCACCAAAAATTGCCATTAATTTTTTCATAATTTTTTTAATTTGTTTGTTAATAAAATTGTTACAAGAATAAAGTTTTTATTCTTCCTCATTATTTTCTTCTTCGTACTTTTTAATGATTTCGCTTTGAACTTCAGTAGGAACTTGTTGATATTCAGAGAATTTCATGCTATAAGAAGCGCGGCCTGAAGTTATAGAACTCAATGTTGTTGAGTATTTATTCATTTCTGCCAAAGGAATTTTAGCGTGGATATTTTGGAAAGCACCTTCGCTATCCATTCCCATCATCACACCACGGCGACCTTGAAGGTCGGTCATCACATCGCCCATACGATCAGCAGGAACGAAAATATCAACATCGTATATAGGTTCAAGAATTTTAGGACCAGCGTTTTTGAAAGCTTCTCTGAACGCATTACGACCAGCCAATTTGAAAGCTAATTCGTTAGAATCTACTGGGTGCATTTTACCGTCATAGATATTAACAACAATATCGCGAGCGTAAGAGCCTGTGAGTGGACCTTCTTCCATTTTTTCCATTATACCTTTCAGAATTGCAGGCATAAAACGAGCATCGATTGCACCACCAACGATACAGTTGTTAAATATAAGTTTACCGCCCCAAGGAAGATCGTAGGTTTCAGTAGCGCGAATCGGATATTTTGTTTGTGATGGCATACCATCGTAGTAGGATTCGATGAGCATGTGCACTTCACCAAACTGACCAGAACCACCAGATTGTTTTTTGTGGCGATACATAGCTTCAGCTGACTTTGTAATAGTTTCGCGATAAGGAATCTTCGGAGCGTAGTATTCAACTTCAATTTTGTTGAGTTTTTCAATCATCCACTTCACGATATTGAGGTGTTGTTCACCCTGACCAGAGATGATCATTTGCTTAAGTTCCTTCGACTGTTCCATTTGGAAAGTAGGGTCAGTTTTGCGAATTTCGTTAAGAGCTGCGCCCATTTTTTCGTCATCAGCTGAGTTTTTAGCGCGAACGGCGGTACGGAACTTAGGATCTGGGAAAATTGTTGGTTCAATAATATCATCTCCTTTTGAAACTAACGTTGAACTTGTTGGAGAAGACTTAAGTTTTATGGTAGCAACAATATCACCAGCAACAGCTTTTTCTACTTCAACGCGGTTTTTACCAGCGAAAGCGAGCAATTGTGAGATGCGCTCTTTTGTATTGGTAGTAGCATTTAAAAGGTCGTCAGCTTTCTTAATCTCACCATCAACAACCTTAATGAAAGCAACTTCTCCGAGGTGTTGTTCGATAGCGGTTTTGAAAATATAACCTGCGAAAGGTTCAGCTGCATTATATTTATGTTCATTTCCGTTAGTAGCTTTCATAGTGCGGCCTTCTAAAGGAGAAGGGCAGTTTTTAACCATAAGGTCCATGAGGCGTTCAATACCTTGATCGGTGCGAGCGGCAACACATATTACAGGAAATGTTCCACGGTTTGCAATACCAAGTTTAAGACCCTTAATCATCTCGTCTTCTGAGAGAGTACCTTCTTCAAAAAACTTATCCATCAAAGCCTCGTCGTTTTCAGCGGCTGCTTCAATAAGTGCACTATGCATCTCTTCAGCCTTGCTCATCTGGTCGGCTGGAATGTCTTCAACAATCATTTTTCCACCGTTGGCAGGGAATTTGAGCATCTTCATTTGGAGAAGGTCAATAACAGCATCAAAGCCAACACCTGCATTTACAGGGTATTGGAATGCCATAACACTACCTCCAAAATATTCTTTCAACTGATTAAGAGTTTCATCAAAGTTTGCTTTTTCGTGGTCAAGTTGGTTTATCGCAAATATCACGGGAATATGGGCAGCTTTTGTATGACGCCATTGAATCTCAGCACCAACGTCAACGCCATTCTGTGAGTTGATAACCATCAAAGCAGTATCCATCACGCGCAAAGCTGAAATTGTTTCACCAATGAAGTCGTCAAAACCAGGACAATCAATCATATTGATTTTCGTTCCATTATATTCAGCATACAACACTGAACTTTGGATGGATTGTTGTCTTTCTAATTCTACTTCACGATAGTCGGAGAGGGTATTTTTATCCTCAACTGTTCCACGTCTGCTAATTACACCACCGTGGAATGCCATAGCTTCAGCCATTGTGGTTTTTCCTGTACGGTTACCACCTATGATGGCAATATTTCTGATTTCCTTTGTTTGGTAAACTTTCATTAGTACTATTGTATTGTTTGATTTATAAATTTTAATCCACTTTTCTAAAAGCCCGCAAAGATAAAAAATTTTTTATTTCAATAGATGTTTAATTTTAAGGTTTTTCACACTTTTATTACAAATGATGTTTGTTTACTAAAATTGCTAAAAATCAAGAAAGGGCTACGATAAGCGTTTTTTGCATATTTCGAAACATTTTTTTCGATTATAAAAAAATATAAAATTCCGAAACGAATGATATTTTTGTTAATTTCGCAGCCGATTTTAAAACCAGCGTGTTTAATATGGATTAAAGTCGCGAGTTATTTTTGAAACTACCTTTTTTAATAATAAATATCAAAAATTATGTCAACATTAGTAGTATTATTGACAACTTTGCTACAAGCAGCAGGCACAGGTCTCGGTATTGGCAAATTAGGTGCTGGTATTGGAGCAGGTTTAGCGGCTATCGGTGCAGGACTTGGTGTTGG
Organism: uncultured Bacteroidota bacterium; assembly: GCA_902797625.1. Taxonomy (GTDB): domain Bacteria; phylum Bacteroidota; class Bacteroidia; order Bacteroidales; family WCHB1-69; genus F23-D06. Next base: position 2,709 of record CADBTU010000012.1, read on the forward strand.
TAACATTGGTAGAGATGCCATGTCAGCGATTGCTCGTCAACCTGAAGTTTCTGGCGATATACGTACGAACATGATTTTGGCAGCAGCCTTGATTGAAGGTGTTGCATTGTTCGCAATCGTTGTTTGTTTGCTCATAGCAATAGCGAAGTAAAGAAAAGATGAGTTTGGGCACGTTAGTGCCTAAACTCTTTTTTAGTTATTTTAGATTTCAAATTATGGAACTAATAAAACCCTCTTTTGGATTGATTTTTTGGATGTTAATAGGCTTCGGCATCCTGTTTTTTATATTGGCAAAATTTGCTTGGCCTATAATAACAAAAGGTATCACTTCACGCAATAAGAAAATTGCGGATCAACTCAACGAAGCGGCAAAAATTCACGAAGAGATGCTATCTCTTAATAAAAAACATGATGAAATGATTGCCGTAGCAAAAAATGAACGAGATAAAATTCTTTCAGAAGCTCGTAAAATTAGCGAAGAACTTTACGAAAAGGCTAAACTCAAAGCTGCTGCTGAAACTCAAGCTATGATTGAGGAAGCGAAAAAATCAATCTATTTTGAAAAGATGAATGCAATTACAGAAGCTAAAAATGAAATTGCAAAGTTCTCTATTGATATAGCTCAAAAAGTTATTAATGAAGAATTAACAGACTCGGAAAAACAGGAAAAACTGATAGAAAAGTGGCTCGAAGATTGCCATTTTAACTAATTTGCCTAAAATAATTTCTATTGCCGATAATGTATGAATGAAAATATAAAACTATCAATTGTTGTTCCTGTTTATAACCGTCCAGATGAAGTTGAAGAGTTGTTATCAAGTCTAACAAAACAGACTAATACCGACTTTGAAGTGTTGATAATAGAGGATGGTTCCTCATTAAAATGCGAGGATGTATGCAAAAAATACGAGGATCAACTGAATCTCAAATATTTTTTTAAACCAAATTCGGGGCGGAGCGAAACTCGCAATTATGGGATAGAGCGTGCTTCTGGCAATTATTTCATAATTTTTGATTCTGACTGTATAATGCCTCCGCAATATATCGAAGTTGTTAAACAATATCTATATTCTGATTTTGTGGATTGTTATGGTGGCCCAGATGCTGCTGATAGCTCTTTCAATGATATGCAGAAGGCGATAAGTTATGCAATGACTTCTTTCTTAACAACAGGAGGAATACGAGGAGCTACAAAAAATGTTAATAAATTTTCTCCAAGATCTTTCAATATGGGAATTTCCAAAGAGGTTTATGAAAAGGTTGGAGGATATAAAAATATGATAGGTGAGGATATTGATTTAAGTTTTAGGATTAAAGAAGCAGGATTTACAACAAGACTTTTCCCTAAAGCTCATGTATATCATAAACGTAGAGTAAATTTGAAAAAGTTTTTCCGTCAGGTGAATACTTTTGGAAAAGCTAGAATACTGTTAAACACTTTGCATCCAGGTACCTTAAAGTTGGTTCACCTGCTTCCAGCTTGTTTTGTTGTCGGAAATATAATGTTGCTTTTAGGAGCTTTAATATCTATTTTTTGCCATTGCTCGTGTTGGTGGATTTGGCTCGTACCTATAGCTGTCTATATTTTGGCTATTTTTGTCGAATCTCTAATAAAAAATAAGAGTCTTAAAATTGCATTTTTATCAATAGCCTCGTGTTATACTCAACTTTTTGGTTATGGAACAGGATTTATTAACGAGTTCATAACAAGAAAAGCGTCAAGGAAAAATCAGGAGGAATTGTATAAATAATAAAAACATTTATAAAGTAATATGAAGAAAATATTGGTAACAGGAGGAGCGGGCTTTTTAGGTTCACATTTATGTGAAAGATTATTGAAAGAGGGTAATGAAGTGATATGTTTGGATAATTACTTTACTGGAAGTAAACGTAACATTGTTAGTTTAATGAATAATCCATACTTTGAAGTTATTCGTCACGACATCACTCAACCTTTTTATATTGTTGTTGACCAAATATATAATCTTGCTTGTCCAGCCTCTCCAATACATTACCAATATGATCCAATTCAAACTATAAATACATCGGTGATGGGTGCTGTTAATATGTTGGAATTAGCACACCGTATTAATGCAAAGATATTGCAGGCTTCTACGAGCGAGGTTTATGGAGACCCTTTTGTTCACCCACAACCTGAGGAGTATTGGGGTAATGTAAATCCTATAGGTGTGCGCTCGTGTTACGATGAAGGTAAGCGTTGTGCAGAAACGTTGTTTTTTGACTATCATCGACAGAATAATGTGGATATTAAAGTTGTAAGAATTTTTAATACATACGGTCCACACATGCACCCTAATGATGGTCGAGTTATCTCTAATTTTATAGTTCAAGCCCTCCAAGGTAAAGATATAACTATTTATGGTACGGGAGAACAAACCCGTAGTTTCTGCTATTGTGATGACCTGATTGAAGGTTTTATTAGGATGATGAACACTGATGACAGCGTAACAGGTCCTGTCAATTTGGGTAATCCTAAGGAATTTACTATCAAACAATTAGCCGAATTAGTAATCGAAATGACTGGTTCTAAGTCAAAGATTGTCTATCAGGAGGCAGCGCAAGACGATCCTCAGCAACGTAAACCAGTAATAGACAAAGCCAAAGCCTTGCTTGGTTGGGAGCCAACCGTTCAGTTGAGAGAAGGTTTGGAAAAAACCATTGAGTATTTCAAGGGGATATTGTAGTCGGGAAAGCCTATATTAGTCCTTATGAGAGAAAGGGTATTTCAGAATAATTTTGATATGTGCCCATAGAGTAGCGGCTAATCCGAAGTGTTTTTTCATTATAAAATAACGTTCTTTCCAAGATTTAGACCTCTGTTGTGCAGAGATACCAGCAACCATAAAACGCGAGATATAGTTGTCGATATAGTAATTACCTTTCGATTTCGACAAAACTTTACAAACCCAGTCGTAATCAGCGGTTATTCGGTATTGTAGGTCGTAGTCAGGGGCAATCGCTTTTCTAACAATTATAGATTGATGACAGACTACCAATCCGTTTAACAAATCTTTCTTATTTAGAATTTTAGGAGCAATTTTGTGTCGTTCACCGCGTATATTTTCATTTTCATCTATGATTATAGATTGACCATAAACAACATCACAAGAAGGATTTTGACGGATAGTATCAATAACCGTTTGCATGGTGTTAATGTCATAAATCTTGTCGCCAGCATTTATAAACCACACAAATTGTCCATTAGCTAAGTGAAGACCTTTATTCATAGCATCATAGAGTCCATTGTCGGGCTCAGATATCCAGCAAATTTCAGGACAAAGTTTAGTTTCTCTTTTTTGTGCTTCCTCAAAAGAAGAATAAAAAGAGTTTTTATATTGGCGGATTATTTCAGTAGTTTTATCTTTAGAACCGCCATCAATGATAAGGTATTCAAAATCTTTATTTGACTGATTTACAATGTTTTCAATAGTATTTTTAAGAAATTTCCCAGCATTGTAAGTTATAGTGATTATGGTTAACAGAGGTTTCATTTTAAAAATTTTGTTTTAGATACCAAGAATAAACATTTTCAATTCCTTCGCGAAGGGAGGTTTTATGGTGCCAGCCAGTGCTATGTAACAAACTAACGTCAAGGAGTTTGCGAGGGGTACCATCAGGCTTAGATGTGTCGTAAACAATATTGCCTTTATAACCCACAGTTTCTTTAATAATAAGAGCTAATTCATTGATACTCAAATCATCGCCAGTGCCAACGTTAATATGGCTTTCAGCGGAGTAATGATTCATCAGGTGGATAAGGGCATCGGCCAAATCGTCAACATACAAGAATTCTCTTAAAACTTTACCTGTACCCCAAAGTATTACTTCTGGTTTATTTTCCAATTTTGCCTCGTGGAATTTTCGGATCATAGCAGGTAAAACATGAGAATTGTTGAGGTCGAAATTATCATTGATACCATATAGATTCGTTGGCATTGCTGAAATAAAGTCGCAGTTGTATTGACGACGATAAAACTTGCAGAGTTGCATTCCAGAAATTTTAGCTAACGCGTAACCTTCGTTAGTAGGTTCTAATGCGCCAGTTAACAGATACTCTTCCTTAATGGGTTGAGGTGCCATCTTAGGATAGATACATGAACTACCTAAGAAAAGTAATTTTTTTACGCTATAAAGATAAGCTGCGTGTACGACATTTGCGGAGATTAGGAGATTATCGTAACAGAAGTCTGCGGGAGATTGACTATTAGCCCAAATGCCACCGACTTTAGCAGCAGCAAGAAAGACATATTCAGGATGTTCTTTTTCAAAAAAACGGTTCACAGCTTCTTGGTTGCGTAAATCTAAATCTGAATGAGAACAAACAATAATGTTGTTATAACCATTATTTTGAAGAGAACGTATAATGGCAGAACCAACAAGTCCACTATGACCAGCAACATAAATTTTTGCAGATTTTTCCATTACAGTTATTTTTATACGTATTTAAGGTCGTGTTGTACCATTTTTTTTACTAGTTCATTGAAAGGAGTTTTAGTTGGATTCCAACCAAGAAGTTTTTTAGCTTTTTCAGGGTTTCCTAAGAGTTGTTCCACTTCTGTAGGGCGAAAATATTTAGGGTCAACTTCCACCAAAACATTATTAGTTGCCATATCAATTCCTTTCTCGTATTCATTTTCTCCTTCCCAACGGAGATTTATACCAGCCTCAGCGAATGCTAAGGTGCAGAACTCTCTTACGGAGTGCATTTCTCCAGTAGCTATAACAAAATCTTCAGGTACAGGGTGTTGAAGGATAAGCCACATACACTCGACGTAGTCGCGCGCATAACCCCAATCGCGCATAGCGTTGAGGTTTCCTAAATAGAGTTTTTTCTGTTTACCCTTTGCGATTCTGGCTACCGCCAGAGTTATTTTGCGCGTAACAAATGTCTCACCTCTTCGTTCGCTTTCGTGATTGAAAAGAATACCATTAGCTGCAAACATTCCGTATGCTTCACGATAATTTTTGGTAATCCAGAAACCATACATCTTGGCCACACCGTATGGTGAACGTGGGTAGAAAGGAGTGGTTTCGGATTGTGGAACTTCCTGTACTTTGCCAAAAAGTTCGGAAGTTGACGCTTGGTATATTCTAGTTTTTTGCTCAAGTCCTAATATACGGACTGCTTCCAAAACTCTTAATGTGCCGATAGCGTCTGTGTCAGCAGTGTATTCTGGAACATCAAAAGAGACTTTCACGTGGGATTGTGCTGCCAGATTGTATATCTCATCTGGTTGAATGGATTGGATAATACGAATGAGTGAGGAAGAGTCTGTCATATCACCGTAATGAAGGTTTATTTTGCGTTTTTGTTTCATATCCGCTATCCATTCTTCAAAGTAAAGATGCTCAATTCGACCTGTGTTGAAATAAGAGGCACGGCGCATAATACCGTGAACTTCATAGCCCTTCTCTAATAAAAACTCGGCCAAATACGAACCGTCTTGTCCTGTGATACCTGTTATTAACGCTACCTTACCCATAATAATATACTTTGAAATTAAACCGCAAAGATACAAGTTTTTTCAATAATTTTTTAGACAATTATTTTGTCAATATCTACCTGATTTTGCGTATGTTATACGTATTGTTAAAATATGTACATTTGCAGAAAATTTTAATCAGATGTCTAAGAAGGTATTTGTCAGTGGTTGTTATGATATGCTCCATAGCGGACATGTAGCTTTTTTTGAGGAAGCAGCAACATACGGAGATTTGTATGTTGGGGTAGGTTCTGATAAGACAATTTTTGATCTGAAAGGACGGAAAACTGTCTATCCTGAAAATGAGCGTTTATATATGATTAAAGCATTACGTTGTGTAAAAGATGCGTGGATAAGTAAGGGCAGTGGTATATTGGATTTTATAGAAGAGATAAAAGATTTGAAACCAGACTATTTCTTTGTAAATAGTGATGGTGCATCTCCATTAAAAGAAAAATTATGCAAAGAACTTAATATTCAATATGTTGTAAGTCAGAGGGTTCCTTGTAGCGGTTTGCCAGAACGCTCAACTACAAAATTACGGCAACAATGTCAAATTCCTTTTCGTATTGATTTGGCAGGAGGTTGGCTTGATCAACCTTTTGTGAGTAAATATTATCCTGGTGCAGTATTAACAATCAACATTGAGCCAAATGTGCAATTTAATAATCGTAGTGGACTTAGTACATCTTCTCGTAATGCTGCCATTGAGATGTGGGGTAATCGTTATCCATCTGATGACCCTGAAAAAATAGCAAAAATGATTTTTCGATATGAAAATAAACCTGGCACAGAATATATCAGTGGAAGTCAAGATTCTATTGGTATAGTGTTTCCTGGACTTAATCGTATTGAATATAACAATGATTTCTGGCCATACAATATTGAGACTGTCTTAGAAGATGATGTTTTAGATTTTATTGAACAGCACCTTTATATGTTGCAACTTTTTCCGAGAAAACAGCATTTTGATGTGTTAGCCGATACAGAAATTAACTTTGAAAATGCTAAAAATCTTAGTGTCGCAGCTGATTGTTGTTGGAAAGCTCTGTTAAATAAAGATTTACAAGCGTGGGGCAAAGCAACAACTGAAAGTTTTGAAGCTCAAATAAAGATGTTTCCTAATATGATTGACCCTGATGTGCTACCCGTATTGGAGAGATACAAGGATAAAGTTTTGGGTTGGAAGCTGTGCGGTGCAGGCGGAGGCGGATATTTTGTGTTTGTAAGTGAAAAACCTCTTGAGAATACCTTTGGCATACACATAAGAAGAACAATGTAATTAATCTCTAAAGATCAATATCTTGATTATGAAAATAATTGAAAATAAATATATTATACCTTTTCTATTAGTAACTTCTCTTTTCTTTTTATGGGGGTTGGCTAACAATATGACAGACACACTGTTGGCAGCGTTCAAACGCATAATGGCAATGAGCGACACTCAGACATCTCTTATTCAATTAGCTTTTTATGGTGCCTATTTTTGTGTAGCTTTTCCTGCGGCACTTTTCATTCGCAAGTACTCGTTTAAGGCTGGAGTTATTTTAGGATTATGTTTATATGCTCTTGGTGCTATGCTTTTCTTACCAGCAGCAAAAGTGGAATCATATTTTTTTTATTTGATTGCAATCTATGTTCTTGCCTGCGGTTGTAGTGTATTAGAGACTACTGCTAATCCCTATATTTTGAGTATGGGAAATGTAGAAACTGCTACTAAAAGACTAAACGCTGCGCAAGCTTTCAACCCTTTAGGATCTATTACTGGCATCTTGTTGAGTCAAGCTTTTATCTTGAGCGACATATCACTATATTCGGTGTCAGGTACTTATTTCGGTTTAGGTTGTGTTCTGGTGTTGATTATGATTATTATGCTTTGCATAAAAATGCCAGAAGGAAAAGATATTAGTTTAAATAAAGATGAGAATAATTGGCGATGTTCTGTGAAACGTCTTGTCAATAATAAAAAATATCGTTTTGGTGTTATTGCACAGTTTTTTTATGTAGGAGCGCAAATCGGGGTATGGAGTTTTACAATTCGTATAGTTATGAACGAATTGGGTGTTCTTGAAAAAGAAGCGGCAACAGTATATTTGATAAGCATAGTAGGCTTTTGTGTTTCTCGTTTTGTTTATACGTTGTTAATGAACTATTTTAAGCCATCAAAACTTCTTGTATTTGGTTCTATTGTAGCTCTAATTTGTACTTTGGTTGTTGTTGTTTCAGCAGGAATGCTAATGGTAGTGTCATTAGTTCTTGTGAGTATATTTATGAGTTTAATGTTTCCAACAATTTACGGTATAGCATTAGGAGATGTGGAGAGTGAAAAATATGGAGGAAAAGAAGGAGACGCCAAAATCGGAGCCAGCGGTTTAATTATGGCGATTTTAGGCGGTGCAGTGTTAACACCCATTCAAGGATTAGTATCAGATAATTTTGGTATCAACTATTCATATTTAGTTCCAGCAGTTTGTTTTGTTGTTGTTTTGATTTACGCTGTTTGTGTAGTAAGAATGGAAAATGTTAAATATTGATTATTATGAAACGTTATTGTCAAACTTTGAAACTACGAGATGACAAGAATTTGATTACACAATATGTAGAGGAGCATTCTCGCGTTTGGCCAGAAGTAAAAGCAGGAATTCGTGAAGTGGGTATTTTAGACATGCAAATATATATTCATGAAAATATTTTATTTATGATTGTTGACACTGTAGATGATTTTGACTGGGAGAAGGATAATGCTCGATTGGCAAAATTGCCTCGCCAAGCAGAGTGGGAAGCCTATATGTCGCGTTTCCAACAAGCAAAAAAAACTGCCACCTCTGCAGAGAAGTGGCAGTTGATGGAAAGGATTTTCAAGTTGTGATTAAGCTTGCGCTGCGTTTTCTTTGCGTTTCTGAATAATAGGCTTTGCAATTAAGCCCCCAATTAGCAGTATCAATATTACACCAACTGCAATATTTCCTATTTTTGAAATCTTTCGCGCTTGGATAAATACGTCATCAATACATTTAAATTCTATTGTATGTTGACCAGCAGGTATTTCCAAACCGCGGAGAATATAATTAACTCGAATGAGCGGTTGCTCTTTACCATCTATATAAGCGTGCCAAGTTTTATAAAAAACTTCAGAAAAGACTGCCAATTGAGCTTGATTATTATTGCTTTCATAGATAAGATTTCCAGGATTAGCATATTTAGTCAAATGTATGTATGCGGAAGTATCAGTTGAAGATATAACATCAGGAATAACTTTCAAGTTCTGTTTCCAACAATTATCTATAATTGCAGTTTTTGCAGGATTGAAATCGGAAATAGCCAATATTTCTTCATCTGGACTATTAACCCATTGCAAAGAATCAACAAACCAAGCATTGCCTAAGGCATTTGGATTACGCTGAACCATAGGGCTTTGATCTTGTCCTGGTGCGATAATATATTTAGTATTTAGCATATCAAGTACGTGCATATTGATTCCTTTAGCAAAATGATAATCAATAATGTCTTGATAGCGACGTAATTTTGCAGGGCTATATCCTCCAACAGATTTGTGGAAATATGAAGTGTTTGCCTCATTGAAAGTATTTGTGGTAAGATTAAGAACGCGGTAATCTGGGTCAGTATCTTGTAGGATTAACTCATCTGCGGCTGTTGGTTTATGTTCCAAAGCTTTTTCTTTCTTTACGAAAGAATCATCGTTAAGAAAACGTTTATCAACAGTCCATAAATCTATGAGTATTAGAGCACCTAAAGCGATAATCAAATAATTAATTTTGAATGCATGTTTGATGTAAGCAAAAATCAAAGCAAAGGATAAAGCTATAAAAGCAAAAGAGCGCCAAGCATCAACAGAAAGCATAGTTTTTCTATCTTCTTGCAAAGCTTTTACTAACCAATCTGGAAAATTGGCATCAGTAGAGGCAGAAAAGTTAAAGAAACTACTTCCAAAAAGAGCAAATATCAAGCATAAACCACCTGTGATACCAGCAGAGATGTAAACATATTTTAAAATATTTTTTGCTTCATGTGCGGTATTAAAGTTAGTTTTAGTGCTAATATTTTGATCTTTATAAAGTTGGCAAATTTCTTTGATAGCTAAAGCAGCTGTGGCAGCCATAGTGAAATTAGCAATTATGAGAGCCATTGATGCTGTTCGGAATTTATTGTATAAAGGCAAATGGTCAAACAAAAAGCCATTAACAATCAAAAAATTACCCCCCCAAGATAACACTATAGATACGATAGTAGCGGCTAAGAGCCACCATTTCTCTGGTCCTTTAATGATAAAAAGTCCTAAAATAAAAAGGAAACAAATAATAGCTCCAGCATATACAGGGCCAGATGTAAAAGGTTGAATTCCCCAATAAGTTGGGGCATAACGGCAAAATTGTTTAGCTTGTCCAGTGCCTCGTAATGCTTTGTAACATTGGGAATTATTGCCTAAATTATAATGAGAACTACCGCCATATATATTAGGAATGAGAAGTGTCATGGTTTCAGCTTTTCCATAACTCCACTGAAAAGCATAATCTTTTTCCAATCCAGAACTCTCATTTTTTCCATCTGCATTTTTTTGTAATACTGCACCACCGCGCATCGACTCTTTAGTATAGTCCATAGAAGGTAGCAGTTTGCCAGTCGCTGGAATAGCGGCAGTTCCAGCAATTAGAAGTAAAATAACAGACGAAATTGCGAAGTTTTTTAATGTATGGTTCTTTATGGCAAATATAAGATAAACTATAGCAAGACAAGCTAAAATGAGTATCAAATAATAACTTATTTGCTGGTGATTCCATAAAACATTTAATCCTACAAAAATTAACGTAATTAGTGCGCCCCAGAGATACTTGCCTCGATAAGTTAAAATTACACCTCCAATAATTGGTGCAATGGTAGCCATGACTAAACCTTTGTTAACGTGTCCAGCTTCTATTATTATTAGATTGTAGGAGGTGAATGCGTATGCTATGGCACCAATGATAGACAACCAAGAACTGCACCCCATTGCAATTAGAAAAATGTAGAAACCTATTAAATACAAAAACAATAACCCAACGTGAAGTTTTGACAACCATAGTGATAAAGGATTTTCAAAAATATGGAATATGTTGTATGATTTGTTTACAATGGTGTAATTGTGCGGCATTCCACCAAACATTCCATTTGACCAGAATACGTCGTTTCCAGTCTCTTTAACATAATCATTACCATCTTTTCCCCATCCCTGCGACTGCGAGACATCACCTTGAGGCAGCCCTTTATTATCGAATACGACAGGGGCGAAGTAGGTGCATGTTAAAATGTAAAACAGTACAACAGCCGCTACATGAGGCCATACGTTTTTAAAAAAAGATTTCCAGTCGATTTTTTTCATTATAATAAGTATTAAGCGGCAAAAATACGAAATTGTTTATGAAAATAAATTCATAGTTGTAAAATTTTTCAATACAAGCAAATAATTGTGTATCTTTGCCATCTAAACTCATGTGCAATGAAACTTTCCACAAATATAAAATTTCTTCAATCAGCATTGGCTTCTTCATACGGGCATTTGTCCACTGAAGAAATATTAAATTGGCTATACGAGAAACGAGAGACAATCAAAGTTGAAGTTTGTCAAATTCCTATTAATCAAATGGATAAGTGGTTGTACGATGGAGTTGAAGGAAGAATAAAACACATATCTGGAAAGTTTTTCAGTATTGATGGTATCCGTGTACATACCAATTATGGTTTGAAGGAAACCTGGGATCAGCCCATCATTAACCAACCAGAGATTGGCTTTCTCGGTATCTTGACGCAAATGAAAAATGGTATTCTGCATTTTTTGTTGCAAGCCAAAATAGAGCCAGGGAATATCAATGTGGTTCAGTTGTCCCCTACACTTCAGGCTACGAAAAGCAACTATACCCGTGTTCACCAAGGAAAAACGCCAACTTTTTTGGAATACTTCAATGGAGAAAAGGAAGTAACGGTGTTGATCGACCAACTTCAGTCGGAACAAGGGGCTCGATTTTATAAGAAACGGAATCGTAATATTATTATTGAGATTCCAGAAAGTGAGTATTTGGAAATTCCAGATAACTTTATTTGGCTTACACTGAAACAGCTGAAAGATTTGATGTCGATGGATAATGTGGTGAATATGGATACGCGTACAGTTGTTTCCGCTATCAATTATGGGAATTTCAACAATACACAATCATTGCAAGATGGTATTCCTAATCTTTCAGAAAATACAGAGCGTCTATTCTCCTTGTTAAGCAACGAGAAACCACTGAAAGATATTGAAAGTATTCTTTCATGGATGACGAATTTGAAATCAAAATATGAATTGTTGGTGGAAAGAATTCCTCTTTATGCAGTGCAAAATTGGATATTTGATGGAAATACGATGTATAATCAGCAGGGCAAGTATTTTGAGGTGATAGGAACGCAGGTACAGATAGACAATAGGGAAGTAACCACTTGGGATCAGCCTATGATACATCCTGCACAAGAAGGTTTGATAGGTTTTATTATCAAAAAAATAGATGGAGTATATCATTTTTTAGTTCAGGCGAAAGTTGAGATTGGTTGTTTTGACGTATTGGAAATAGCCCCAACCGTGCAGTGTTTGACGGGCAACTATCATGAGTATCAAAATGAATATTCCGTCCCTTTTATTGAATGTTTTCTCAATCCGAGTGAATTTAGGATCATTCATAAAACATTGCAATCAGAAGAAGGCGGCCGCTTTTATCGAGAGCAGAATCTAAATATGATTATTGAAGCTCCTGCTGAATTTCCCATAGAGGTGCCAGAGAATTACTTTTGGATGACCTTCTCACAATTAATGCTCTTTATGAAATTCAACAATTATTTGAATATTGCGACACGCAACTTATTGGCGTTATTATCTTTAGAAATGTAACATGAAAAAAATCCGCATTGGTGTATTAGGATGTGCTAATATCGCACATCGGTCTGTTATTCCAGCAATACTTTCACTATCTGAGTATTTTGAGTTGGTAGCCATAGCCAGCCGTACACTTGACAAGGCCACTCAATTTGCTCAAGAGTTTGGGTGCGAGGCTATAGCTCCTTACGATAAATTATTACAAAGGACGGATATAGATGCTGTATATCTTCCATTGCCAACGGGTTTGCACAAGGAATGGATTAACAAGGCATTGTGTGCAGGCATGCATGTGTATGCCGAAAAATCCATAGCATTTTCGTTGGCAGATGCTGAGGAAATGGTCCATAATGCAAAAAAACATCAGGTTTCGTTGATGGAAGGTTTTATGTTTCAGTATCATTCTCAAAATCTGAAAGTTAAAGAGATGTTGGAAAATGGTGCTGTGGGCGATGTTAGATATTTTACGGGTTCGTTTGGTTTTCCCCCTTTCCCAGATGCAGATAATTTTCGCTATGACAAGGAAATTGGAGGCGGAGCTATTTTTGATGCTTGTGGCTATCCTTTGCGTGCGGCTTTCTTCTTGTTAGGAGATACATTGAAAGTTCAAGGAGCATCAGTTTATTATGACCAAGCTCATAAAAGCAGTCTGTACGGAAGTGCTTTCTTACGGGGCGAGAATGGTATTGGTGCCTCTATCTCTTTTGGATTCGACAATTATTACCAATGCAATTATCAGATATGGGGCAGCAAAGGAAAATTGACAACAAACAAAGCCTATACGCCAAAACTTGATCAAGCTACCACATTGACCTGGGAACATGATTATCAGACAGAAATTATTGATTGTGAGTCTGATAATCATTTTGTCAAGGCTATGATGGAATTCCATCGTATTATTGAGAACCCTGCTTTTCGTGAAAAACACTTCACTGCTATACTGCAGCAGAGTGAGGCATTGGATACTATTGCAAAATTAACCAGATAAGATTATGAACGAACATTATTCGTGTACTATTTTGGGCGCAAACGGTTATATTGGACGGCATTTGGCTTATTACTTGAATCATAGAGGTTTTCAGGTGTATGCATACGATATCCAGCCAGAGCGGAATCAGAATCTGCCCGCCGAAATTCAGTATGAGCAGTTTGATATTTGTAGTAACTATGAACACATCAATTTTAATGTAGATTATCTTTTTGTGTTTTCAGGAATTACTGGAACAAAGAATGGTTTTGAACAATACAGGACATTTATTGAAGTGAACGAGATAGGCTTGCTCAATATCCTCTCCAAGGTAAAAGACATGGAGCAAAAGCCCAAAATTATATTTCCGTCCACACGTTTGGTTTATAAAGGTGTGGAGCAACCTTTGCCAGAAGATGCGGAAAAAGAAGCTAAAACCATATATGCAGCCAATAAATTGGCTTGTGAAAGATATTTAAAAATGTATTCCCATAGTTTTGGTATCACATATACTATTTATCGTATTTGCGTGCCATACGGAAATCAATTTGATGGCGAGTTCTCATACGGAACTGTGGGCGCATTCCTTAACCGCGCAAAAGGAGGTGGAACAATTACACTATATGGGGACGGGAGCATTAAAAGAACCCTTACGCACGTCATGTCAATTTGTCAGCAGATTGCCGATTCGATGATGATTGCACAGAGCAACAACAATATATATAACATTACGGGCGAAACTTTCTCTTTGCGGGAATTAGCGGAGAAGATTGCAGCTATTTATGGCACTCCTGTTACGTTTATTCCTTGGAATGAGATTGATTTGAAAATAGAGTCAGGCAGTACAGTATTTGATGGTTGTAAGATAGAGGAGTTGGTGAGCATTGATCCCAAATGGAAGTTCGACGACTGGGTGAAAGAGGTAAATAAATAATTTTTTATAATCGATACCATTTGCGCCAAAATGTGCAGGAGTGTTTCTGAAAGAAGCGACGTGCGAAGAATGGAAAACGCTTAAAACCATTGAATATTTTAATAATCCACTGTTTAAACATCATCCATTTCAATGTTTTAGGATCAATATGCTTTTTATTGTCGTCAACGAAGAAAAGATATTCTTTCATTTTATTTTTACCTAAAAAATGAAGACCAAGCATTCTAATCAACTCTCCGTTTTTATAGGTGGCGTATGGTAAGTCATCTATCCAAGTGATTTTTTTTATTCCGTTCTCCATTTGGAAACCGTATGATTGGTATATTGCCGTATCCCAACAGCAGCCATCTACAGGATTAGATGTGTCAGCAACGTTTGTATAGTGCTGTGTGTAAAGGATAAACAGTCCCATATCGTCAATACCTCCCATACTTATACGCTTCCCTTTATGAAAACATCTTGTGTATTGGTTGTCAATACAAGTTATCATATATTTGTCAGTATATGCAAAATTCAGAAAATCGGTAAATTTTACAATACCCTGATGGCTCATGAATATCGAATTGGCGAAACGTCCGTCAAGGAGTGTAAAGTCGAAATCGAAATATTGGGCACAGGCTTTTTCTACATCACAAAATAAGAGTTCGTCAGATTCGCATACGAAAACACGTTGAAAATGTTTAGCTTCCATAAACTCCCTGAGAAGAAACCATCGTTGGAAGCAGAACAGGTTATATTGATAAGGGTTTGTGGTTTGATGACGGTAAAGTTTTGCAAAATCCTTTGCCGAAGAAAAATAGTCGGAAATATTAACATGTTTCACCTGTTTGTTAGCCAAATGGCAATTGCTTTCGTCTCCTAACAGATAAATCGTGTTGTTAGGATTATATACTTGTGCGTGATGCAAACATCTTTCTAAATAGAAAGGATTTCCTTGATGAATTATAATAATGGGAATATTCATATACTCTGTGTTTGATGAGTTTCTTCATCATGAAAATTTACGGTAGCTATGTGTATGCCTAATTGATGGTACTCATAATTTGTAATTTTTGTTTCTTCATCTGGTTTGCTGCAGGAATCCCTTATAGGTATGGAAATGATGTTCTCACATAATTTCAATGATGCAGCGTTAATGAGTACATTTGAATCAAATCCGATAAGACAATCAATTTTGTTGACCATTAGTACAAGCTCTAATGGATAATGTGTTTGTAGAATTGTTACTTGGTTAGGCATCCATTTGTAGAATTCGGTTTCAATAGGATGTGGAGCATAATAAGTATGTTTGTTAGTATGTTTATTTGCAATATGATAAATGATTTTCTGGTATTTTTCCAATGTGGTTATTTGCAATTCAAACATCGGCTGTCCAACAATAACAACAGCATTGTCCGCCAGACTAATATTGGAAATCTTATGTCTTTTAAAAAATGTATAATTGTTCTCTATAAGAATGTCTTGAGGTAGGAGAGATGGCTTGTGTATTGAAAAGTATGTTAAGGCAGGATAAATCCATTTTCGTATGATCGCAAGACAATAGCCAGAAATAAGAGATCTTTTTCGTTTTTGTTGAAGTGCAATAAGTTCCCTTTTCAGTATACGTTCATTAGCTTCAGCTTCTGTTCGTGTACCTTCGTCAATTAAGCATAGCGTACATTTGGGGTTTTTATAATGAGTGAGGTAAACAATGGGCTTGACAATAATATCCGTTACAACGCCAAAAAAACAACAATCGAACTTTTTTTCGCAAAGGATGAAAAAAAAGAACTTGATGTATGCCAATATGTATGCTAAGAATCGTAAAGGATTTTTATTGGAAAGGTAAAGAGGAAGATGTATTATTTTTTTGAAATGTTGCTTGAACAATGGTTCCTTGAGCATGTTTTCAATCTTTTGGATTCGATTCATTCGAATATTGAATTGCCCAATTACCAAATAATTTTCTGTACACTCAAAATGGTGAATGGCTTCAATGACATTGATAAGTTGAATTTCGGTGTTAATGATAGATATACTACGTTTCATAGTTTTGTGCCACTATTATTGCCCACTAATTTTACGAAATATGGTGTTTACCCTTTTTGCCTGTTGTTCAATTGTGCAAAGTCGAGATTCGTCTTCTTCTAAAAAAGCCTTTGTCTCTAAAAAGAAGCCAGGTTTAAATTCCTTGTCCAGTTGGTCGTCAATCTCAATAGGATATATTTTCACACTTCCTTTGTCTTGTAATTGTAACTGTTCCATTGGTTTCAAATAAATACGGTGTTTAGCGGTAAGCAACTCAACTGCCCAACGCCCTGGCGCATTCCAATTGGCGTTATATGAGAATAAAACACCTTTGTCGGTTATACCAGAACCAGCAAAATTTGAAGGTGTGTGCCAACCTACTGAACCATTTTGGTAGCAGGACATTTCTTTAGGCTCACCTCCTAAATAGAAAGCCAAATCAATAACATGTGTAGAATTTGTTATGAGCAAATTATTTTTCTCAACTTCAGGGATACTTGTTGAGGCCTCTATAACATGTGCCCATTCGGTAAATTCAAAGTTAAAAGATAGTAATCCTCCGTCTTCCTTGATTATTTTTTCCGCAGCAAATACGGAAGCATAAAAACGACGGTTGTAAGCAATGTATATGGTCGTGCCATTATTCATAACAACATTTTTGATTGCTTCTGTTTCATCGGGAAGAAAACCAGGTTTTTCTGAAAGAATACACTTAACACCATAGTTTGACAGGCATATATTCGTTTTGCCTAAATCTGATGCCCGAACGCAGTTTATTGCTTTTTCAGGAAGTTCTGGTTTAGTCTTTAGATAATTTTCCAATCCTCCAAGTATTGGTTCGATACCAGTGGCTTCTTTGAATTTAACGGCACTCTCTTCACCTCTGCCAATTACAATAAAATCTCTCCCTAAAGATTTAAGAATTTTGGCATACTCAATGGCAATGCCCCCTGCTCCCACAATCCATATTAAATTATTCATATTCCACAAATTTATGTTATAGGAAGTTCTTTTGAATCTTCCCCTGTGATTTCATTATATCTTTCGAGAAATTTTTGTATATATACTTTATGATATTGAGCTGATTTTTCGTAAGGAGTAAGCGGAGAATAACCAGTCCTTAGTATAATGTCAGCCAGAATGCCTGTCGTTTGGCTCTGATATGGCGTATCAACCTTTGTTTTTTTGCCATCTTTTAGTAGTATCCCAGAAGTCTCATCAAGCGCAAAGTAGTTCAAGCCATTTTTTATCTCGACATGTGTTGGTTGGTCTATTGATGAAAGACATGACAGAATTAATTCATCCCCACTTTCAGTCGTAATACGCAATGTACCATACATTTCTATGTATCCAGGTCTTTTGCTTTCATAGATATTGGGTTCAATCCCTTCAGTGTTAATGGTAAATGTTTTATCCTGGGTGAGGTACATAAACACATCGATAAAATGCATAGCGTTGCAGCAAAGTCCCCAGTCTTTACCCACATACTTCATTTTTATGGGGTATGTGTAATCAATACTATTCTTAATCATACTATAGGAGCCAAACATTCTTCTTGGACAGTTCACCCAACATTGGACATTCTTCTTTTTAAGTAAAACACCTATTTCTTCGTAGTCAGAAAGTTGGGTAAACAGTACTTTTTCTAATATCAGATATTTTACAGAAGAATGTGTTAGCAAACGTTTTACTATTAAAGCCCTTGATTTTGAGTTGGTTGCGATGATAACTAAATCTAGTTGTGCGGGAAGGCTTTCTATATTTTTAACGTATTGGATTGTTTTTTCTCCAATTTCATCAACTGCATTATATCTTTCTTTTGCTATTTTAAGGGATTCATCACTACTGTCAACTACTGTAATAGTCAGTGCTGATGATGCTGTTTTCAATCCTTGCAAATGACGGCTGCCTAATTGTCCAGTTCCGATAATTGCAATATTATAAAGTGTCATAATTATGATTCGTTTTGATGTGCAAAAATAAGAATTATTGTTGAATATAGAACTAATAAGTTTATTGAGATAGTTGGGAAATATACCTTATGATTTTATCATAAATAAATTGGTGTCCAACAGAGGTCAGATGATGATGATCTGACATAATTCCTTCATCTGGTATATCTGATGTATCAATGTAATTTTCTTTAAAGACATCTTTTAGAATACTGTTATACTCAATAATACGCTTCGAGATTCCTTTTGCTAAATTTTCATATTCAGGGCGTGGAGGCAGAATA
Organism: uncultured Bacteroidota bacterium; assembly: GCA_902797625.1. Taxonomy (GTDB): domain Bacteria; phylum Bacteroidota; class Bacteroidia; order Bacteroidales; family WCHB1-69; genus F23-D06. Next base: position 21,258 of record CADBTU010000012.1, read on the forward strand.
CCTATTGCAAAAATAGGAGTGCCAGTATAAATTTTTTTGAATTGTTCACAGCAAAATCTGAAATTTTTAGGTTTTGTCCACGCAACTTTTCGGAGTGTGCGCAACCATGATTTGGTTAATCTTTTTAATATCGCCTTAAACCCTTTAGTAAAAAAGTTCAATTTAAAAAAAAGTTCCTCAAATTGTGTAAATGGACGTGGAGTACAATCTACAATACCACTTTGAATGATAACCACGTCAGGAACAAACATCTTGTAATAAGGTGCTTGTTCTACCAATTCATTAATTGTTCCTCCTCCTTTAGAAAATTGGGCAACAATATTTGTTTGTGATAATTTGGCAGGGTATGTTTCTTCATACAATACTTTTTGTGGAAGTTCCCGAGGGAGCGCTAATGAGTCAGAAAAGATTTGTATTTTCATTTGTAATTGACGAGATTTATGGTTATAAGTGTTTCACAATGTCTTGTGCCTTTGCATATTCATCATTGTTACCAATATCAATCCAATATCCATGGATAGGAAAACGGACAACTTTTTTCTTTTGTTCAATCAGTAACTCAATTAAATCGGTGGCATTAAAGAAAGTGTCTTTAGGAATAAGGTTAATTAACTCTTTCTTAATTAAATAGATGCCTGCGTTGGCATAATAATTATAGGTGGGCTTTTCGGATAGACCTGTGATGTTATCCTCATTTACGTTGAAAATTCCGTATGGTACCGAGATGGAGTATGGTACAGCTGCGGCCGACATATCGGCTCCTGTTTCGATAAATTGCAGGTAAAAGTCTTCCAAATCGATATTAGTAAAGAGGTCGGAATTCATTATAAGTATGATGTCATTCTCAAATTTTTCCACAAAACATAGCGAACCAATGGTTCCCAAAAAACGGGGTTCGCGCACACATTGTACCTTCACACCGTTATACTCTGTTGCAAAGTGTTTTTCCAACTGCTCTTTCAAATAGTTTACTGTTACAGAAATATGTTTTACACCATGATAGATCAAATTGTCAATGTTGTAGTCAATAATAGCTTTGTCTCCTACTGGCAATAGTGGTTTGGGCGTTTTCTCTGTCAGGGGACGTAAGCGTTCACCTTTGCCGCCAGCCATAAGTACAGCATCAATGGGAAGGATGTTTTTATATTTCATCAGGTTGAATACACCTACAATACGTCTTTGTTCATTCAAAATCGGGATGAAAAGGATGCCCTTTTTACGCAATGATTTTAATTTTCGCACATCCCAATCAAACTCCTTCACAAATTGGAAATCAGTATGCATAACGTTGAGGACGGGAGTTTCTATCGGTTTTCCCGCAATCAAACTTCTTCTAATGTCTCCGTCAGTAAGTGTGCCCACCATTTTATTGTCACTGTTTACGACAAAAAGAGTTTGGGCAGCGTGCCCGATTTCGTTTAGAGCGGAGAG
>CADBTU010000013.1 GCA_902797625.1 uncultured Bacteroidota bacterium
GCAAGAAAACAAAATTTTACCTTTGGGCGTTTATATATACCATATTGAATACAAACTAACTGATGGTACAATGGTTGAGAGAAACGGTACTATAACATTACTTCGTTAACATATTTTCATTTAGCAAAAGCAACATAGCATTATGACAGAAACACTAACTATCTATTGCAAAAATTCTAACAATAAAATAGAAATTCCATACGGAACCACACTCGCCGAGTTACTTTTTATATGCAACATCGAAAACAAAGAAGAGCCTATGTTGGGAGCACTTGTCAATAATAAGGTTCGTCCCTTGTCTTACAGAATTCATAAACCTGCCAAAATAGATTTCTTCAACTACTACTCAAAGTATGGACGTAATATGTATATGCGTTCACTTTTCTTCCTGCTTTCTCACGCAGTTAACAACACCTTTGACAATAAAGTAAAACTTTTGATAAAGCACTCTATCTCAGGTGGAAGATTCTGTACTTTAGAAAATTACGACAAACCTATCACTGAAAATATTGTAAACAAATTGTTGAACAATATGCGTGAAACTGTTTCCAAAAATCTTCCTATTGAAAATATAGTACTGCTCACATCAGAAGCAATTGAGGAATTTAGAAAACATAACCTTGAAGACAAATTAGAACTCTTCAAAGCTTCTGATAGAATATTCACCACCATTCAAAAACTTGGAAACAGTGTCAACTTTTATTATGGATACTTAGTTCCTTCAACAAGATACCTTATGACTTTTGGCTTGGAAATGTATGAAAATGGACTTATTTTGAAGATGCCTTCAAAGAAAAACATACGAACAATGCCCAAAACAAGACTTTTGCCCAAACTTTTTTCCGTTTATAAATACGATAAAGATTGGGCTGAAAAGTTAGGAATACCTTATTCTTACAACTTAAACCAAATTAACGACGAAAAACAACTTCAAAATGAGATATTAGTAGCAGAGGCTTACCAAGAAAAACGAATTGCTGCGGCTGCAGAAATGATTCATAACGACAAAAACATCAAGATAGTTCTTATTAGCGGTCCATCAAGTTCTGGTAAAACCACCTCTTGTCGCAGATTATCTGTGCAATTAGCTGTTTTGGGATACATTCCTGTTCAGATTTCCGTTGACGATTTTTTTGTTGAGCGCGATGATACACCTCTTGACGAAAATGGAGAAAAAGATTTTGAATCTCTACACGCAATAGATTTACCTCTTTTCAACGATACTCTAAACCGACTCATCTCTGGGGAAGAGGTTGAAATTCCTACTTTTGATTTTACAAAAGGAAATAAAGTGTGGACTGGTAAGAAGCTAAAATTGCGGGAAAAATCAATTTTAGTTATTGAAGGCATTCATTGTCTTAACCCAGAACTTACTGCACAAATTCCCGAAGAATTAAAATTCAAAATATTTGTATCTGCCTTGACGTCAATATCTATCGATAAAGAAAATCCTGTTCCTACAGCAGACAATCGTTTACTAAGACGAATTGTTCGTGATTACAATTACAGAGGTTATTCTGCCATTGAAACGATTAAACGCTGGAGCAGTGTAAGACGTGGTGAAGAGAGAAACATCTTCCCATATCAAGAAAATGCCGATTTTATGATTAACACATCGTTGATATTTGAGATAGGTGTGTTAAAACCTTACGCTATACGCATCCTTCTTGAAGTTCCAGAAAGTTCTGAGGAGTATGCCGAAGCTATACGACTTACAGTATTATTGTCATTTTTCAAAGCTATACCTGAATCTGTGTTACCTGGCAACTCTATACTTCGTGAATTCGTAGGAGGAAGTAAATTCACATACTAATGATTACTCTTGTAGGTGCTGGCAACGTTGCCACTTGGATAGCTCAACGATTGCAATATTCTGAAAAATTTAGAATTTCAACTGTTTATAGTAGAAATATATGTAATGCTAAAAAAGTTGCTAAATATTCTAATGCTAAAGCTATTAATGACATAAAGAAATTTGAAAAAGACTCTGATATATATATCCTCGCGCTAAGCGATGACGCTTACAGTGATTTCATATCAGCTTTACCATTTCAATTAAATTCAGCATTCTTAACATCTGGTTCTATATCTTGTAGATGCTTAAACGAAAAAGCTAATAACTACGGAGTTATTTATCCTTTGCAAACATTCACAAAAAGTCAAGATATGTATAACCTTGAAGTTCCCCTATGCGTTGAATCTCAATATGCTGGAATTATGAGCACTCAACTTTGGGAACTTTGCAACGAGCTGTCTCCTATTTTTCAAGAAGTTTCAGAAGAACAGCGAGCAATTTTACATTTAGCTGCCGTTTTTGCTTGTAATTTCAGTAACGCAATGTTCTCAATAGCTAACACTATTCTTTCAAAAAACAATCTACAATTCAATATACTACATCCTTTATTAAAAAACACTTTAGAAAAATTAGAGTCATTAACACCTACAGAGGCGCAAACTGGTCCAGCAATACGAAACGACCAAATTGTTATGGCAAAACATTTGTCTATGCTGAAAGATGATAAATTGAAAGAACTTTACAGCAAAATATCTGAATATATATATATTTGTAGGAATCAATAATTTTTTTTATAGACACCCTTCTCTAAAAGAAAAAGTACTAACATTTTATTTGTTAACAAAAAAAATAGAAAATGCTTTTATGAGAGATTTTTTTTAAGAAAAAAAAACTATATTTGCGAGCTAAAAAATTAAAAACCAATTAGATTTTTAATCACCTCAAAATTATACATTTATGCAAAAGAAAGGCAACAAGTATGGTACACACCGTGTGATAGAACCTAAGGGTGTTCTTCCTCAACCTGCAAATAAAATAGATAACAATATGGATGAAATCTATGACAATGAGATTCTCATAGACGTTCAAACATTAAATATTGATTCAGCATCATTTACAGATATTCACAACTATGCAAAACAACAAGCTGGTGAAGGTGCAAGCAGAGATGCTGTAATGGAAGAGATTAAAAAAGAGATGCTCCTTAACGTTGAATTGCAAGGTAAACACCGTAATCGTCGTACTGGTTCTGGCGGTATGCTTCTTGGCCGTGTTGAAAAAATCGGTGATGCATTAAAAGGTAAAATTGACCTTAAAGAAGGTGATAAAATAGCTACTTTAGTTTCTCTTTCACTAACCCCACTTCGCATTGATGAAATTCTTGAAATACGCGAAAATGTTGACCAAGTGGATATTAAAGGTAAAGCAATTCTTTTTGAAAGCGGTATATATGCTAAAATCCCCACTGATTTACCGGAAAAATTGGCATTGTCAGCATTAGACGTAGCTGGAGCTCCAGCGCAAACAGCAAAATTATGTAAACCAGGTGATACTGTTCTCATCATTGGTGCTGGCGGAAAATCTGGTATGCTCTGCTGCTACGAAGCTATGAAACGCGTTGGTGTTACTGGTTGTGTTATCGGTATGTGCCATAGTCAAAAATCTGCTGAACGCCTCCAAAAGCTCGGCTTCTGCAACTATGTTTTCACAGGAAATGCTGTTGACCCTGTTGCCTCTTTAGAAAAAATCTCTGAAATTACAAACGGAAAATTAGCAGATGTTACTATTAACAACGTTAATGTTCCTGATACAGAAATGACTTCTGTACTCTGTACTAAAGACGATGGTTTAGTTTACTTCTTCTCTATGGCAACATCTTTCACAAAAGCTGCCCTCGGTGCTGAAGGCGTTGGCTCTGATGTAACTATGATTATCGGTAACGGTTATACCAAAGGACATGCAGAAATTACTCTTCAAGAACTTCGAGAAAATAAAGAACTTCGAGACTTATTCACTGAATTATACGCATAGTCCACTATAATAAACCCATTAGTAATAATTATCTATGTAATAAGCGGTGTGTAACGAGCACCGCTTATTTTTTTATATTTAACACTCTTTCATTAACAAATATTTGCTAATTTTGCATTTATTTTAAACTAAGATAATATGCGCAGATTTTTACTACTCGTATTGGCTGTTTTTATGGCTGTTTCAACGGTAAACGCTCAAGATAGTAAAGAGAAAAAAAGAGAAAAAAAGCAACGAAAAACTGAACTTTCCGAATCACAAGAAGACGAAAATCAGACTGATTCGTTTGGCGTAAACGAAGAACCAGATGAAGATAGCGACTTCGGTGGAAGCAACTTTGTTCCCAGCCTTCTTCATAGTACCACAGACGTGTTTACTAATAATACGTCATATACATTTAGCATTGCTTATTTTAAAGCACGTGGATATGATAACAAATATCAAACAACTTACGCTAACGGCTTTGAATTATGGAATCTTATCAATGGAAGAGTGAATTTTTCACAATGGGGGGGACTAAACAACATCTTTCGCTATCCTGAAAACATCAGCTATATGAATATTGCCACATTTGGCTTCGGCAGCATTGGCGGCACAAGCAACTACAATCTTAGAGCAAGTAATTTCCGTAAACAACTCAAAGCAACCTACTCTACCGCTAATCGTACTTATAGCAATCGTTTGATGCTAACTTATAGCTCTGGACTTATGTCTAACGGCTGGGCAGTAGCAGCCTCCGCGTCTTCTCGATTTGGAAATTATTTGTCATACGTTGACGGTACCTCTTTTCTCGGTTTTGCTGGGTTTATTGCAGCAGAAAAGAAGATTAATACAGAACATTGGCTTAATCTCTCTGCGTTTACATCTTATCGACAACGAGGTATGCAATCCAATTCTGTTCAAGAAGTTTACGACCTTCTCGGCAACAACTACTATAATGCCAATTGGGGATGGTATGAAGGAAAACAAAGGAATGCGCGTGTTGGAACTCTTTGTGAACCTGTTTTTCTCCTCACTCACACCTATACTCCTGAAAATAATAAATTGTATATTAACACTACACTTGGAACCTCTTTTGGTCGCAACAAAACCACCTCTCTAAACTGGTACGACGCACAAGACCCTCGCCCTGATTATTACAGATATTTGCCTTCGTATTTGATAGATAATGGAGATACTTCTGGTGTTTACCAAAGTGTTGTTAATTTATGGACTAATAACGACGAATCTTATACTCAAATAAACTGGTACAAACTTTACGAAGTTAATCAACTTGCAGCTGAAATGGATAAAAGAGCTCAATATATGATTGAGAATAGAATTTATGACCATCATCAATTGGGTGCTTCTACTAATCTTACTTGGAGTATTAACGACAATTGGAAAATACACGCTGGAGCAAATATCCGTGGTATAAAACAACGCAATTATAAAACTATTGACGACCTTCTTGGTGGATTATATTGGTTAGATGTTGATAAGTTCTCTGAAGGTGATTTTCCTGATGATATGAGTGTTCAATACAATGATCTTCTACATAAAGATGATACCCTTGTGGAAGGTGATGTTTTTGGCTACGATTATGATTATCATATTTATAATGAAAAATTATGGGCTGTAGCTAGAGCTTCCTACAACAATGTTGACTTTCATTTTGGAGGTCAAATTGGCGGAACAGAGTTCTATCGCAATGGAAAAATGCAAAACGGACGCTTTAGAGATGAATCTTTAGGTAAATCTTCTACCAAATCTTTTCTAGAATTGGGTGCAAAAGCTGGCGTTACTTACAAAATCAACGGTCGTAACTATATAGTTCTCAATGGCATGGCTGAGCGAAAAGCTCCAAGTATTCTTAACTCTTTTACTGCCCCTCGTATTCATAATAAATATGTCGAAAATTTAACGCCTGAAAAAATATACTCTGGTGACATTTCATACGTCCTCACCTACCCCATCGTTAAAATGCGCGTTTCTGCATTTCTAACCCAAATTAAAGATGCAACCAAACTTATTAGTTTTTACCATGACGACTTCGCAAGTATGGTTAACTACTCAATATCTGGTATAGACCAAAGGCACTACGGCTTTGAAGCTGGTGCCGAAATAAAACTTGGAACTATGTTTACTCTCATTATGGCTGGTACTTGGGGTGATTATAGATACTCAGACCGCGCAAATGTAACCATGAACGCTGAAAATGGCACCGACTTCGAGGGTGATGTTAACAGAACTGTATATTGGAAAAACTTTCACGTGGCAGGCTCTCCACAAACTGCCGCCACTCTCGGACTAAAATTTAATCACAAATATTGGTGGGTAACTATAAATGCTAACTACTTCGATAAGATTTATTGCGAACTCAATCCTGAACGCAGAACCTCTACTGCACGAGGTTCTTTAGATGAAAATTCCGCCCTATATCACAAAGTTGTTGACCAAACAAGACTAAAAGGTCAATTCACTATGGATCTATCTATTAGTAAATCTTGGAGAATAAAGAAACACACTTTAGGATTCAATGCAAGTGTAACTAATCTCCTAAACAATAAGAAACTCGTTACTTCTGCTTGGGAGCAATATAGATTTGATTATACAGACTATAATGTCAACAAATTTGCTAACAAATATTATTACGCTTTTGGAACTACTTTCTACTTCGGATTAACTTTTACTCTATAAATTCTTAATAGAGATTACCAATCGCATTAAGGTTACTTAATACCTCGAGCTGTTTTAATTTTATCGTAAGCTTCGTTTACTTTTGCAAACTTTTCTTCTGCTTGTTTGCGAACATCTTCTCCTAAGTGGCTGACTTTGTCGGGATGGTGCCTCATGGCAGCTATTCTATAGGCTTTTTTAACCTCATCGTCTGTAGCACTTTGCGAAACTTCAAGAATTTTATAACATTCATTCAGAGATGGACCTGAGCTACTATTAAAGGTACTTTTATTATAATCGTTATAACTCTCACGATACGTCCTTTGGCTATAATATCCTTGATATGAAAAGTTAAAAAACAATGCCTTTACTGCCTCATAAGAGGTACGACTTATACCACATCTGTCTGAAATATTTTGAACGGCAATTAACTCAAGATTATTAGCATTCCCATCTGACAACACAAAACCAAACAGTGCCTGTAAGACTGCTATTTTTTCAGGAGTAGTGGCATATTGTTTAATATTATCACACGAAACTTCACACAGCGAATCAAGATTTGAGTCGTCTAAATAATCTTTAAACTTCATAAACAACTGTGTGAGATTACTATGAGGAAAATTATTTTGAAAGTATTCTTTACAGTATTTCAATTCAGATTGACGAAGTCGATTTTGATCAGATCTTGCAACATAAGCAATAAGCACAAGAATTTCCTCTTCAAATTGGTCTTCGCTTTTATAGTATCTATTTTTATTGGTCTCTTCTTTAAAGCGATTTAACTTACGCGCTGCCCTTATTTGATCAATAATATAACCAATAAAACCGCATAAAAGTCCTGTGCCGAATCCTCCGAAACCTAATCCAACGAAAAAAAATATAACCGAAAACATCTCTTCTACTTACCAAATATGAGCATCACTTTCAAACCATTTTCCGTGCAAACGAAGAGTCTGCTCTATAACATCTCTTACAGCTCCATCTCCACCCCCTTTGATAGATATATAATCGGCAAACTGTTGAATTTCAGCTACAGCATCGGCTGGACAACATTTCACGCCCGCCAACTCCATCATAGGATAATCAGGTATATCGTCCCCCATAACAAGTGTTTCTTCTGGTTTTAAGTTATTAACTTTAAGATATTCTTTAAAAACTTCAACTTTATCTTTAACAGCCAAATGTATCTCCATTCCTGGAAAATTTTTATATCTAAGACGCATTGATTCAGCGTAACCACCAGAAATAACAACTACTTTATAACCTTTTTTTAAAGCATATTGAAGCGCGTAACCATCTTTAGCATTTGTAGATCGAACCTGCTCTCCATCAGCGGTAACGTATATTCTCCCGTCTGATAGTACACCATCAAAGTCAAAAACAAAAGCTTTTATTTTATGTAATTTTTCTTTATAATTCTTCATCTATTAAAGTATTCTCAACACTTGTTATTCTCTATAAGCATTCAAGTTGCAAATGTACATTTTTTATCTCAATGTATCATAAATATCTTTTGTTTCAACAACAATATTCTCATTACTAATTGGATGAACAAATTCAATTCTGACAGCATACAAATGAAGACGTTCTGCACGTGTTCCGTATAGTTTATCTCCTACTATTGGACGAGAAAGTCCTTCAGAATGTGCACAGTGAACGCGAAGTTGGTGCGTTCTTCCTGTGAGAGGCTCTAACTCTACCAAATGTTCGCCTATAACACGATACCTTGTAATTGCCGATTTCCCAAATTCTTCATCTACTTTTTGGTAAGGTCGATGTGTAAAATCTGGAACAAGAGGTAAGGATATTTCACCATAATCACCTATATTTAACGTATCTCCCGATAAAACCGCTAAATATTTCTTTTTAACTTCTCTATTTTCAAACATCTTGCGAAATAGAGATTGAGCGTAGGCATTCTTTGCAACAATAAGTATTCCACTGGTATCCATATCCAAACGATGAACTTCCAATGGCAACTCATTCTCTTTAGCTCTAACAAACAAACGCGAGATAACAGATTTATTAGTAGATTTTCCAGGAACAGAAAGCATTCCTGATGGTTTATTAACTATCCAACAATGTGAATCTTCATACAAAATCGACAATTCCTCATTCATATCAGAAAAATCTTCAGTAAAAACTTCAGGCGGAAGCATATACTCTAATATTGGCTTACATTTTTCTGAACAGGCTGGATAAAAACCTAAATGATGCCTAATTAGTTTTTTTGGCGATTTTCCCCACCAAAACATAGCCATTTGTATTGGTATAAGATTGTGAGTGTAAGCATATTGTAACAACTTCGGTTCACAACAGTCGCCAGTGCCTGAAGGAGGAACTTTTAAAATAGTATTACTAAATATCTCAAGAATATTTTTCTCTTCTGCTTTAAAATTAACCAACTTATATTGCGAGAAAATCCAATTTTGAAGGGCTTCTGAATATTTGCGTCTTTTGCTTTTAAGAACTTCAATCTGCCTCTCATATTTATCTATTTTCTCTTGTTGTTTTGCTAATTCAATATCACATCTTCGCTTGATTCGCTTAAGTTCTGCCTTCTGGAATTGACTCTCTTTAATAAGTTTTTTCTCTTCCTCTTTAGTAAGTTTTCTTTCAGCACGTAATTTATCGCGAAATATTTTTGATTGTTTAAAACCACTCTTAACACGATCAAGTTCTAAATCTAACAATGATTTAAGATTATCATATTCGTGTTTAACTATGAGATATTCTTCAGAGTGAAGTATCTTTTCTATTTCATGATTGATATTTGAAATTCTTTTTTCGTTAATTTTGAAATAGCCATCTGGATTTAGCAAGTTGAAAATTGGTGGCACAAAGCCAGGAATTATTGATTTATCGTTAATCTGACCTGAAAATGCTGCCAAATAATGATATTTTGAGGAATTTGCCAAAAGATCCTCTTGCGTCATAACTACGAGAACTGCAAACATTTTGCCTTCATCTATATTTTTCATTAAAGAATCAACGCTTGGAATCAAATGCTTAATGGCAGCTTCAGAAATAGGATGTTCAGTATAGTTAAAAGGGTTATTAAGTTTTTGTGGAACTTCACCCTCATATATAAACGGATGAAGTAAACTATCAGAGAACTTATGATTCATTTAGATTCGATTTTCATTTCAAAACATTTTTATTTTCTTAAACTCAAAATAAGGCTGCTAAAATACAAATAAATAATAAAAAACAAACATCTGATAAACATCTCACAAAAACAAATTTATTATTTTCGCGACGAGGAATATATTTATTATTATTGAATAGTATTTTATTGTATTTCAAACATATAGATAGATGAAAGATTACTCAATACTTATTGCTAAAAACTTAGGCTTAAATCAGGAACAAGTTAAAAACACTTTAGAACTTTTTGAAACTGGCGCAACTATACCTTTTATCTCCAGATATAGAAAAGAAGCTACGGGCTCTTTAGATGAAGTTCAAATTGGAAATATTCGTGAACTTTACGAAAAATTTATAGAGTTAGATAAACGCAAAGCCACCATTTTAGATACAATTTCTGAACAAGGAAAACTAACAGATGAGTTAAGAGAAAAGATTGAACAAATTGAAAGTTCAAGTGCTTTAGAAGACCTTTATCTTCCATATAGGCCTAAAAGAAAAACCCGTGCTTCTATAGCTATTGAAAAGGGATTATTATCTTTATCTGAACGGATATTCAAACAAGAAAATTTTAATTTAGAGGCAGCCGCTAATAGTTTTATTTCTGAAGAAAAAGGCTTAAATTCTATTGAAGATGTTTTAGCAGGTGCGCGCGACATTATTGCTGAAAAAATTAGTGAAAGTGCCCAATTACGAGATTTTCTTCGTAGAACATTTCACAAATTTGCTAAAATTTCTTCTAAACTTATCCCTGATAAAATTGACGAAGGTAAAAAATTCGAAATGTATTATAAAAACGAAGAGTTGCTATCTAAAACGCCTTCTCATAGACTCTTAGCGATGTTCAGAGGCGAAGACGAGGGTATATTAAGATTGCATATTGCTCCTGATGAAGAGAAAACTATTGCACAACTTCAAAGGTTTTTCATCAAACGCCAAAGTTACATATCTAAACAAATTGAGTTAGCTTTAACTGACTCTTATCGCAGATTATTGCAACCTCAAATGGAGACTGAAATGCGTAAATTCTACAAGGAACATGCTGACAAAGAAGCTATTGCCGTTTTCTCAAAAAACGTTCGACAACTTTTACTTGCCGCCCCTCTCGGACAAAAAACTACTCTTGCTATTGACCCTGGTTTTCGTACTGGTTGTAAAGTCGTAATTCTTAGTCCTGAAGGTAAATTGCTCTATAACGAAACCATTTACCCACACCCTCCTGTAGCTCAATATAAACTATCCTCTGATAAATTAAAGCGTTTAGTTTTGCAATATCAAGTTGACGCTATCGCCATTGGAAATGGAACAGCTGGACGAGAAACTGAGAATTTTGTGCGACGTATTCCTTTTGAACGCGATATAAAAGCTTTTATGGTTAATGAAAGTGGTGCTTCTATTTACTCTGCATCACCTATCGCTCGTGAAGAATTTCCTAATTACGACGTTACTGTTCGAGGGGCTGTTTCTATAGGTCGAAGACTAATGGATCCGCTCGCTGAATTAGTAAAAATAGATCCTAAATCCATCGGTGTTGGTCAATATCAACACGATGTAAACCAGAAAATGCTGCAAAATAGTCTTCAAACTACTGTTGAAAGTTGTGTTAACTATGTTGGCGTTGAACTGAATACTGCTAGTAAAGAACTCCTATCTTATGTATCGGGAGTTGGCCCAACACTTGCTAAAAATATAATAGAATACAGAAACGATAATGGTGCTTTCGTATCGCGAGAAGATTTAAAAAAAGTTCCTCGCTTTGGGGCTAAAGCATTCCAACAATCTGCTGGATTTTTAAGAATTCGCCATGCTAATAATCCTTTAGACAGCAGTGCCGTTCACCCTGAAAGTTATCATATTGTTGAAAAAATGGCAAAATCGTTAAACTGTTCTGTATCTGAACTCATAAAAGATAAAGATTTACGAAAGAAAATTATACTTCAAGACTACATAACAGAAAAAATTGGACTACCTACTCTAAACGACATAATGAAAGAACTCGAAAAACCTGGGCGCGACCCGAGATCTAAATTTGAAATGTTTGAATTTGACAAAAATGTTCACAGTATAAACGACCTAAAAATCGGCATGGAATTACCTGGAATTATCACAAATATTACAAATTTCGGATGTTTTGTTGACGTTGGCGTTCATCAAGATGGACTTATACATATCAGTAAACTAAGCGACCACAGAATTTCCGATCCTTCTGAGATAGTAAATATCAACCAAAGGGTTTTAGTAAGAATTGAAAATGTTGAGATTGATAGAAAAAGAATCAGTTTGGCATTAGTTAGGGAGTGATTTTTTCTTTTAGCAGACAATAATAATAAAAAAAGGCTCTTCATAATTGAAAAGCCTATAACCAATGTGGAGCGTATGAGAGTCGAACTCACGACCTCTTGACTGCCAGTCAAACGCTCTAACCAACTGAGCTAACGCCCCAAAAAGCCTACCTATGAGGCTTTAGTGTAATATCAAACCTTAATTTCAACATCTACGCCGCTGGGTAACTCCAACTTCATAAGAGCGTCGATTGTTTGGGTTGTTGTTCCGTAAATATCCAATATTCTCTTATAAGTAGAGAGTTGGAATTGTTCCCTCGATTTTTTGTTCACGAAAGTAGAACGGTTTACGGTGAAGATCTTCTTGTGGGTTGGCAATGGAATAGGTCCTACCAAAACCACCTTGTCGTCTTTCACACTATTAACAGTCTTAACTATTTTTTCAGCAGACTTGTCAACCAAAGTGTGATCGAATGATTTTAATTTAATTCTAATTCTATGAGCCACTTTTTAAATATTTAATTGTTTAATCTATTTATTTAATCTGTAAAATTATCTTATAATTTATAGGATAAACCTACCAACATTCATTATATAATCCTTAATTTCTGGTGTTACTTCAGCATATTTCAAAAATTCCATACTAAAAGTAGCACGACCAGAGGTTATTGAGCGAAGAGTTGTAACATATCCAAACATCTCAGCGAGAGGCACTTGCGCAGTAATTATTTGAAATCCAACCTTAGCGTCGATCTGTTCCAAGACTGAGCGGCGACGATTAAGATCACCAGTAACATTTCCTATATACTCATCTGGAGTTGTAATCTCGACTTTCATAATAGGTTCAAGGATTGCTGTTTCTGTTTCGCGCATAGCCTCGCGGAATCCAATTTTAGCACACACCTCAAAAGCGATGGCGTCGGAATCTGTTGGATGAGATTCTCCATCAGTAACAGTAACTGAAAGTGATTCCAATGGAAAACCATATTTTCCGTTCGACATTGCTACAGAGAAACCTTTTTCTGCCCCCAAAACATAATTTTTAGGCACCGCATCTCCTTTAATTTCATTAACAAAGTGCAAGCCTTTAGCATCAAAAGGAAGAGGATTCAAAGTAAAATCTAATACTGCAAAAGAACCTCTTCCACCATTTTGGCGTTTATAAGATTCTCTACGATGTACAGGCGTTGTTATAGCCTCTTTATAAGCCACACGTGGCTTGCCGTGATTACACTCGACACTGAATTCTCTTTTTAAACGATCAAGAAGAATCTCAAGATGAAGTTCGCCCATACCGCTAATCAAGCGTTGTCCAGACTCTTGATCTTCTTTCACTTGGAAAGTTGGATCTTCGTCTGAAAGTTTATTTAATGCGAGAGCCAACTTCTCTTCGTCATCTTTAGTCTTGGGTTCTATAGCAATTTGAATAACAGGCTCTGGAAAAACGATATTTTCTAAAATCACTGGATGTCGTTCATCAGTCAAACTATCACCAGTATGAATCTCTTTCATTCCTACTAAGGCAACGATATTACCCGCAGTGGCACTATCTAATGGAGTCTGCTTATTGGAATGCATCTGAAGAATTTTAGACACACGTTCTTTCTTTCCTGTCAAAACATTTAGAATATTATCTCCTGATTTTAGCTCTCCAGAGTAAACTTTGATAAAAGTCAACTTTCCGATATAGGGATCTGTAGCAATTTTGAAAGCTAAAGCAGAGAACGGTTCATTGATTTCTGATTTGCGAACAACTTTTTCTCCAGACTTAGGGTCAACACATTCAATGGAATGCATATCTAAAGGAGAGGGTAAATATTCGACAATAGCATCTAACAATCTTTGAACGCCTTTATTTCTAAAAGAGGAACCGCATAGAACAGGTTCAATTTTGCGTGCTAAAGTAGCTTCGCGGATTGTTGTCAACATCTCCTCTACGGTAATACTCTTCGGGTCTTCAAAATATTTTTCCATAATAGTCTCATTCAACTCTGAGAGTGTTTCGAGAAGATTAGTGCGATATTTTTCAACATCTTCGAGCATATCCGCAGGGATAGCAACTTCGTGGTAAGTCGTACCAAGATCTTCTTCATTCCATTCGTAGGCTTTCATTTCGATGAGGTCAACGATACCAGTGAAAGAATCTTCTGCTCCAATAGGTAATTGGATAGGTAACGGATGAGCTTTTAATTTTTCGCGAATTTGATTTACGACGGAGTAGAAATTTGCACCAGCGCGATCCATTTTATTGACATAACAAATTCTCGCCACGTCATACTTATTCGCTTGACGCCAAACAGTTTCAGACTGGGCTTCAACACCGCCAACAGCGCAGAAAATAGCAACAGCACCATCCAAAATCCTCAACGAACGCTCCACTTCAACAGTGAAATCCACGTGTCCTGGAGTATCAATGATATTTATCTTAAAATCGTTAGATTTATGGTTCCACATCACTGTGGTAGCAGCACTGGTGATAGTAATACCACGCTCTTGTTCTTGTACCATCCAATCCATAGTGGCGGTACCTTCATCAACTTCACCGATCTTATAACTCTTACCAGTATAATAGAGAATGCGCTCGGTTGTTGTGGTTTTACCCGCATCAATATGAGCCATTATGCCGATATTGCGTATTTTGTGCAAATCTTCTGACATATTACTGGTAATCTAAAATGAAATGAA
>CADBTU010000014.1 GCA_902797625.1 uncultured Bacteroidota bacterium
GAATCTTCCCAGACAAAGACTAAAGAATTATTTGTGCCTCCTAAGGAGAGAATAAAAGCGGCTGTTGATTATACGAATACTTCTGTTCGCAATTTTGCCGCAAAACAAGTAACCAACGAACCTTTTAACTCGGTGGCAAAAAAACAACACTCAGACGAAATACGACAAATAGTACATGCTTTTGCTGTTTTCAAGTATATCAATTCAAACTGGGAATACGTAAACGATCCAAGAGGTTATGAATACAATTCAAAAGCCAGTGAAACGATTTTGAATATGTCAAACGGAAAGTTTACGGGCGATTGCGACGACCATGCCATTTTGATGGCCGCTTGCGTTCAAGCCGTTGGAGCTAAAGCACGGATTGTTTGTTCGCGCGAAAATGGCAAAGGTCATGCCTATCCCGAATTATTTTTGGGCTCACGCAGCAATGCTGAGACCACATATTATCTGCTCAATGAATTGTTTCTAAATAGAGATAAAAAAGTTTTTGAGTATCATATTGACGAGAATGGCGATTACTGGCTGAATCTCGATTATACGGCAAACCACCCTGGCGGAAAGTTCTTGCAACACAGAGACAGCATCGTGTCTGTTATTTATTTTTGATTCCCAAAAAATCTGTTATTCCAGATTCTAATTCTACTAAAAATCGAGAATGGTAGTTTCAATATTCAAAAAAAGCCGTGATGCGAAAACATCACGGCTTTTTTATTGAATTTTTACGAGTTTACCTCTTGATAAATGTTGTTGAGAATGTGCCTTTAGAATCTTTTACTTTCAAAAGATAGGTGCCTGTTGATAAATCGCTCACATCTATCTTTGCATGGCTATCTTCTATTACAACACTCTTTATAAACTGACCTGCAACGTTAAAAATAGTAATCTTTTCAACCTTATCGCTCTTTATCATCAAGAAATCTGACGCTGGATTTGGATAAATTGAAAATGTAGTACCAAAATTATTGATACCTGTAAAATTGTAGGTTACAATATCACTGTTCTCCATACCTTCTTTCAGTGCCACAGCCTTGATAGTGTATGAATTTGGTTCTAATGGTACTGGTGATGTGTAATGGTAAGTATTTATATCTGGATCTGTGCCATCTATAGTGTAATAAATATCTGCGCCCTCTGTTTCACACATAATTGTCATAAAGTAAAATTCCCCAGATAATTGAAATGAAAACTCTGGATTAGCAACTTTTTCCAAAACTCCTTCAATAATATCGTTATCATCACGCGGATATATTGTATAACCTCCATTGTTGCTGTAAGCTGCGAAGCCTATAATGTCGGCTTGAAGACCTTCTGAAATAGTAACGGTTAATGTGTTGAAACGGTCGCGTATTTTCATTGTGTCATCACCCTGAACAAAGGTCTCTGAATCTATGAATGTAACTCCGTTAAGGCGCACTAACTTAGACTCATATATTGTTGCAAAGTGTGATTTTATATCTGAAACAGTTACAGGTTGCGGAGTTATTGTTACTGATGATATACTCTCGGCTGTATTATGTGATGGAATCAACTCAACCATTCCATTATATAACTTGTAAGTTCCAAATATTCCTGCAGAGATAACATCACCTTCATTGTATTCACTTGTTATAACAGAAGGAATATTGTCGTATATAAGCAAAGCTGCGGAACTATCTTCAACAAAAATATAACTACCACTGCGGAAAACAAACGTTACATCACTCATAATTTGTTGAACCTCTTCAGAAGTATTTTGTTTGAAAGAGGCTATATTTGCAACCTGAACAGGGAATGATATTGTTGATATAGCAACAAAACTTGGAGTCATATTCTCTTTCCAAGCTTTTGCTTTTATGGTGGTGGTTTCGTTTACAGTAAATGGAACAGTGTATTCTGCTGAATTTTCAGTTGGTTCGCTGCCATCTATTGTGTAGCGTATTGTTACATCTTCATCTGCGCAAGATATTGTAACTACTTGTGGTTCATAGTAAATACCACTGTTCGGGGTTATGTTAGGAACTGAAACTGTGGTGGGGGTAACTCCAAGTATTCCATAAACATTAACTTCATCAATCACAAGTCGTGATGTTGAACTTGGCACTGTTGCAGGTAAAACTATTGAGAATTTAAGTCTAACATAATCGTAACTTCCCGTTTCATTTACAACATAATCGAAAGTTTTTGCAGAACTTGTAACCGAAAACACTTCGCCATCTGAATATGTAGTACCTCCATCAATAGAGTGCGATACTTTAACATTTAAGCCGTTTGAATTAGCAGCCTTGAATGTAACATGGGTAACGTTGCGCAAATCAAAATTGGTGAATGTGTATCCTAAATTCTGCTCTGCTGAATTATACCAACGCATTTGCATAGATTGTCCGCCTGTTATTGAGTTTCCTGTGGCTGGCGTTCCATAGTATGTTCCCCATTGCTCTCCTTCATTACCTGTATATTTAACAGTTTGGTTGTTGTATGTTGTTGAGGCTTCAAAACCTTCACTCTGCTCAAAACCTATTGAGTATATTAGAGTATCGTTTATAGTAGGTTCAACAATAGAATATATTCCAGAAGCAATGTCGCTATTTTCCCAGCCTTCGCTTTCCGCCATAGCCTTGATAATGTATGTGCCAATCTCACTGATCACAATAGGCTCTGTATAAATTATTGAATTTGAGGTTGGTTCAACACCTTCCGTTGAAATTGTATAACGAATTGTAGCTTCACTGTTCTCGCATGATAATGATACTACTATATTGCTATCTGAAATTGCCTCTTCTGGTGAAAAAATTGGAGTTGAAAGCTTCGCTGTGGCACTTAATGTTACTGAGGTTGCTAATTCTCCAGATACTATATTTATTACCCCATTAGTTGGTTGAACAGCGTCAAAAGTAACAGTGATTTCTGTATTACTATTAGGGTTTTCAATAATAGAAGGAGAGATTGTAAAATGTGGATTTTCGCAAGACAGTGTTATTTGAGACTCAAGTTGCGCACCACTAACAATAAAATTCTTTGTTTGTTCTGAACTTGTAAAAGATAGATTTTGAGCACTTGCTACTAAAACAGGTTCAAAAACAATAGTATATTCTGCTGTAGTTACTTCGCTTGATGCCCAATTCTCCTTATATGCAATAGCCTTTACTGTTGCTGTTTCGTAAAGAGTTACTGCATCTGAGAAGAGTAATGAGGTGTTATCAGGTGATGTTCCATCTGTTGTATAATATATTTCTACACCTTCAATAGTGTTCGACAGTGAAAAAGTTACACTATCAGCAAACGTACCAGCCATAGGAGTAAAAATTGGGGCAGGTAACTGAGGTGCCACTACACTGAAACTTGTTGTTGCGCTAACAATAGGGTCGAGATTGTTTAGTTCATTATCAACTAAGGTTGCTATAACTGTAAATTCACCTTCTGGAATAGGCGTTATTATTGCAGAAAGGAGTGCATCTAATTCTGATTGTTGTCCTATAATAAGCGGATTAGAATAGTTTGTTCCTAAGTTTTCTAACAGAGAAGATTCTATTTTAAGTTTACCGTCTGTACCAAGAGTAAAATTGCTAATTTGAATACCTATAGGAAGCGTATCTAATGTACTCAACTCCTCACCGTCAGCTGGGGCGGTGATAGCTATTTGAGGTAGAGGAATGTTGTTAGAAGGCAAAACTAAAATATTGTCTATTTCCCAAGCCGACGCATTTCCAGTTGCACAGGTATATATCCACGCAAAACGAATAGGCATTGAACCTTCAACTTCTAAAGATCCTGATGGTATCCAGTTCCAACTTCCGTTACTGTATGAAAACTCGTCTGTAATATCAATCCAATTTGCATTTGCAGGATCGCCAATTCCATCATAGTCTGTGGAATATTTCACCATAATAGGATAGCCGCTATAGTTCTTAGCCGACTTAAAATTCAAAACAACACCAGCATCATTTATGGGTGTTATTGAAGGGGTTACAAGCCATGTGATAGCATCACCTTTATTATGACCATTGATATAAGCATAAGAATTATCAGAATACGATTGAACATTCCAATTCACCTCTTGATTGTCTGAATAAGTAATCATCTCATCAAAACCACTCTCTTCGAAATTTTCAAAATAAAGAGGTGTTCCTGGTATAATTGTTATAGACTTAGTTACAACAACGCTATTATAACCATTTTGATAAACCACCGCATTCAAAACTGATGTTTCTGTTATTTCAAATGGTTCTGTATATAAGATTGAATTTTCAGTAGGTTGGGAACCATCAAGAGTGTAGTAAATAGAATTTCCATCTTCAGATTCCATGTTTACCATTGCACTATTAAAAAAGGTAGTTTCGTCATAAGATTCACCTTGAATAGTAATAATTGGTTCATCAACAAAATTTTCTTCTGGAACTATCGTAAAGAAAACATTATCAACGACTAAATGGTCCATTGACTCATCTGTATTACGAAAAGACAATAGAAACTGGGCAGAAGATGAAGTTTCATTACATTCAATAGTATCAATACAAAGGATATATTCAGAACTCTCAATATTGAAGTAATTATTATAACTCCAATTAGAAGCCACATTTAATCCTACCCTAACATCACCTTTTCCTTTTGCATAGAATGAAACAGCGTACTTTCTGGCCTGTTGCACCGACAGTGAAGTTGTTGAGAATCTTTTGTGTGTGGCTGTAGCATTAATCAATTGAAGTGCGTTTAAACCTTCATAAACATCATCGGTGTATTTTGCAAAATTGGAAGCTGCGGCATTTGTAGCACTTCCTTTCCAACCTGTGGGAGCATCGTCACTCCAATTTTCAAAGCCACCGTTCGTGTTCACTTGCGCAAAGACACCTCCGTGGATAATTCCCATAAAGAAAATTATGAGAAAAAAAGTAGTTTTTCTTTTCATAATGAATTATAATTCGTTGATATTTAATAATTTTAATAAAATATTCTGACATTTTTAATCGCGGGCAAATATATAATAATTATCAACAATTAAATGTTAAAAAATTAGATAAAACAAAGACTCTAAAGAAGAAATCAGAGACTTGTATTTTTCAAAAAAAAGCGTACTTTTGCAGCCGATTAAAAAATTAAAATATATTATATGGCTACAACCGCTGATTTTAGAAATGGTCTTTGTATTGAACACAACAATGATTTGTGGACTATCGTTGAATTTCAACACGTTAAACCAGGTAAGGGTCCTGCTTTTGTAAGAACAAAACTTAAAAATCTTCGCAATGGTCGTGTGCTTGAAAACACTTTCACTGCAGGCGTAAAGGTTGAACTTGCCCGCGTAGAGCGTCGTCCGTACCAATTTTTATACAAAGAAGGCGACAATACCTATAATTTCATGCATACCGAAACATACGAACAACTCGCTATTGAGAAAAATCTCATTAACAATCCAGATCTTTTGAAAGAAGGTCAAACTGTGGAAATTATGTATCATACAGACTCTGATACTCCACTTACATGTGAACTTCCTCCTTTTGTAGATCTTGAGATTATTGAATCGGATCCTGGCGTTAAAGGTGACACTGCAACAAACTCGCTTAAACGTGCAGTTGTTGAGACTGGTACTGAAATATATGTTCCACTTTTTATCACTGTAGGTGAAAAAATTAAAGTGGATACCCGCACTAATAAATATTCAGAACGCGTTAAAGAATAATTTTACAAATGATTCTTAATCAGTCGCTTACACTAAACGAACTGATACGATTCATAGATCATCCTGTTACCGTTGTAGGCAATCAATCAACAGTGATAACGGGTATCAATGAGTTGCACTCTGTCAGAAAAGGTGATTTATCTTTCGTTGATAACGCCAAATATTACTCCCGAGCTATCGCGAGCGAAGCTTCTGTCTTAATCATCAATAGCACTTCAATAGAATGTCCTGAAAATAAAACTTTTATCATTTCTGATGACCCGCTACGCGACTATATCTCAGTGGTGAATAATTTTATAAGATTCTCTCCACAAGACACTCCAATACATCCATCTGCTCAAATAGGAGAAGGTACCATAATTCAACCTTTGGTTTTTATCGGTGAAAATGTGAAAATCGGAAAAAATTGTTTAATCCACTCCAATGTCAGTATTTATGCCGACACTGTGATTGGCGACAATGTCGTTATCCATTCTAACTCCACAATCGGTGCTGATGCCTGCTATTTTCAAAAACGTTCAGAGGGTTGGCTGAAGATTACTTCATGCGGCGATACCTACATCGGGAACAATGTAGAAATTGGCTGCAATTGCTGTATTGACCGCGGCGTGTCTGGCACTACATACATTGGAGATGGCACTATTTTTGACAATTTGGTTCAAGTAGGCCACGATACACATATAGGAAAACGTGTTTTACTCGGTTCTCAGTGCGGAGTTGCTGGCTGTACTTATATTGATGACGATTGTAAGATTTGGGCTAAATCAGCTGTAAATAAAGACCTATACATCGCAAAAGGAACTGTTCTATTAGCTTGTTCTGCAATAGATAAAAGCGTTAAGGATGAAGGAAAAACTCTGTTTGGAATGCCTGCTGCCGACGCTTCTTCTAAATGGCGCGAACTGGCAATGCTCAGAAAACTTCCAGAAATGGAAAAGAAAATCGAAGAGATTTATAAGCAACTTATTTCTTTAGATAAATAAAAAAACTTTTGCTTTCGTAATGATATGAAAGAACTCATTATTACACAAGAATTTAACACTTCCTATACAATACTAAAAGAACTTAAACATCTGTTAACATTTAACGTTTGGGAACACGCTTATTACTTAGATTTTCAAAATCGTGGTGCTGATCTCTTAAAAGCATTATGGCAGATAATTGATTTGGGTGAAATTGTGAAACGTTTCATTCAATAAAAAGGTTATATTTGCGTTTTGTTTTAAATATGGCAAAAAAGGCAATTAAAATACTGATAATCATATTGTTAGCTTTTTCTCTTGAGATAAAAGCCGACAATTTTCTTGACATTGGTTCTGCTCTTTTTATTGAAAAACATCAAATTGAGGATTCTATTACAAAACCAAAAAAGGAAAAAATTAAAAGTAGCAGAATCAGTAAAAGGGTAACTTTTGAGAGCTTTGATCAACATTATGAACGGGCTCTTAAATACTATAACAACCGTCAATGGCTCTCTGCTGCGGGACTTTTTGAAGAATTGTATCCACTATCTTTAGGAACGCCTCGCGCAGATACAATACTTTACCTTTTTGCACATTCCTATTATCAAAATGGGGATTTTAATATGGCAGCTTTCCATTTTCGCGATTATGTGAAGCGCTATCCAAATTCTGAACGCACCGAAGACGCTTTCTATTATTGCATATCTGCGATATATAGAACATCTCCTGAATATTATCTTGACCAAACAAATACCGACTACGCGATAGAACAAATTAAAACTTACGTGCAAGCATATCCTCACAATAAACATATTGACGAATGTAATCAAATGCTTGATGATTTAAGATTAAAATTGGCAAAAAAAGACCTTGAAGTTATTAAGTTGTATTATAATACAGACCATTACGAAGCATGTCAAATATCAGCTGTTAACTTCTTCAACGAATACTCATACTCACCCTTAATGCCCGAAGCTATATACTATCTCATACTCAACAACTTCGAATATGCTAAACGTAGCACTGAACGCAAAAAATATGAAAGATACAAAGCTTGCTTTGAAGCTTGTAAAAAAATGGAACTTCTTTATCCAGAATCTAAGTATCATAAAGAAGTATCTAAAATATCACAAGAAGTATCTAAACAATTAGAAAAATATAACAAAAAACAATCATAATGAAAGCTTCTGACTACAAAAAATTAAAATTAGATTTATTTGCTAAAACTCAAGATGTTCGTAAATTCGACAAAGAAACAGGAAATTTCTACAAAAGCATCGTTATTATGTCGAAACGTGCAGACCAAATAGCTTCTGAGCTTAAACAAGAATTTCAAGAAAATTCACAGCTTGGCAATCCTCAAGATCGCACTGCAGAAGAAATGTACGAAAACCGCGAACAAATCGAATTGTCAAGAATGTTTGAACAACTTCCAAAACCTACTGTTTTAGCCCTTAACGAGTTTGAAAACGGACAAGTATATTACAGAGACGTAGATTCTGAATAATATCTTTAACCGATGGGAAAGCACATAGTTTTATGTATCAGCGGAGGGATTGCGGCATATAAGTCGATGTTTCTTATTCGTCTGTTCAAAAAAAACGGTTACGAAGTTAAGGTTGTAACAACAAAAAATGCTTTGCAATTCGTTACTCCTCTGACTATCGAAACGCTATCCCAGAATAAACTTTATAGCGATATGTTTGACATTAATAGAACTCTTGATGTTGAACATATTGCGTTGGCAGAATGGGCCGATGCTGTTATTGTTGCGCCCGCAACCGCCAATATTATTGGTAAGTTCGCAAACGGGATAGCCGATGATGCCGTTTCTACACTACTCCTCGCTACAAAAAAAACTATATTCATAGCTCCTGCTATGAATACGAATATGCTTGAAGACCTTTCGGTACAACGAAACCTGCAAATAATTAAAGATAAAGGTTGCTTTATCCTATCACCTAAAGATGGTTTTTTGGCTTGTGGCAGTAATGGCAAAGGTAGAATGTTAGAACCAGAAGATATTTTTAATATCGTTGACGAAAAACTCTCACAAGACTCTAAATTGGCAGGAAAAAAAGTTATGATAACCGCTGGGCCTACGTATGAACAAATTGACCCTGTTCGTTTTATCGGCAATAATTCTTCTGGACTTATGGGCTTCTGCTTAGCTGAAGAAGCTGCTAAAAATGGAGCAGATGTTACTCTCATTACAGGACCTACAGCATTGACAACAAAACACTCAAAAATCATTAGAGTGGATGTTAAATCTGCTGAGGAAATGTATGACCAATGTCTAAATATCGCTAAAAATCAAGATATTATGATTATGGCTGCGGCCGTTGCCGATTTTACCCCTGCTCATAAAGCTACAGAAAAAATAAAAAAAGAAAATGCTAACCTCACCTTAGAACTCACTAAAACGAAAGATATTTTAGCTTCTATCGGACAAATAAAAAACGACAATCAAACTCTCGTAGGTTTTGCTTTAGAGACTCAAAACGAAGTTGAAAACGCAAAGAAAAAGTTATATACTAAAAATGCCGATTTCATCGTTCTAAACTCATTAAAAACTAAAGGCGCTGGTTTTCAAACCTCAACTAATCAGATTACTATTTTTAGCAAAAATGGTGATGTATTTGATAGTGAACTGAAAAGCAAACAAGAAATTGCAACTATTATATTACAGACTGTTACAAAAATCGACTAAAGACTATGAAACGTATAATCACTCTGTTAACAATTATTGCTTTGGCACTTATAACAAATATTAGTGCTTATGCTCAAGATTTTCAATGCAATATATCTGTCAATACAACTCAAATATCAACCTCTGTTAACCAACAAAGATTTAACGAGTTACGTCAGAAACTATACTCATTCGTTCACGATAGAAAATGGTTTCAGTACAACCTTAAACAAAACGAGAGAATTGAGTGCTCGATAAATATTAACCTCACTAAAGCTTCTGGAGACGAATACGAAGGAACTATGACTTTGGTTCTGCAACGCCCTGTTTTCAAGGCAAGCTATAAAACAACTCTTATGAGCTTCCAAGATAAAAAAATAAAATTCAAATATGCAGATGGCGACCCTTTGGAATATGATGAAAACTCTTCTCTCTCCGATTTAACATCCTTAATAGCTTACTATCTAAATCTCTTCATTGGGGTTGAAATGGACTCATTCTCTTATAATGGTGGTTCTGTCTATTTTTCCAAATGTCAGAATATAGTAAACCAGAACTCTTCACAATACGGATGGAATGTTGGTGAAAGTGGACAAAATAACCGCTATTGGATCTCTGAAAACTTGACAAACTCCACCTATAGCAAACTTCACGACTTTTTCTACCAATATCATAGATTAGGTTTAGATGTTATGAATGAAACTCCTGACGCTGGAAGAGCTGTGATTTTGGAAAGTCTTAAACTTCTACAGCAAGTAAATGCTCAGAAATCTAATATTGCTGTTGTGAAAATTATCATCAATACAAAAAAAGATGAAATTATTAACATATTCAAAGAAGGAATGCCTTCTGAAAAAACTCAGGTAATCAATATTATGAAACAAATTGACCCTGCCAATTCATCTTCGTATGAATCGATAAACAAGACAAACTGAGCTAATGCTAAAATCCTTACAGATAGAGAATTATGCAATAATCCGTGCCTTAAATATAAAATTTGAGGACGGATTTACAGTTATTACTGGAGAGACTGGCGCAGGAAAATCTATACTGATGGGCGCACTTTCTTTGTTGTTAGGAAATAGAGCTGAAACAGATGTACTTTTTGATAAAAGTAGAAAATGTATTGTTGAAGGAATTTTTGACATTAGAAAACTATATTTAAACCATTTTTTT
Organism: uncultured Bacteroidota bacterium; assembly: GCA_902797625.1. Classification (GTDB taxonomy): domain Bacteria; phylum Bacteroidota; class Bacteroidia; order Bacteroidales; family WCHB1-69; genus F23-D06. Next base: position 10,484 of record CADBTU010000014.1, read on the forward strand.
GAATCTAATGACCTTGATTTTCAGGATTATACCTCTATACGCAGAGAAATCAATGAGAGTGGCAAATCTCGAGCTTTCATAAACGATACTCCTGTAAATCTCGTAACGCTTAAATCTCTAACATCAAAACTTGTTGATATTCACTCTCAACATAAAACTTTAATGTTACAAGAGACTGATTTTCAACTTGCTCTACTCGACCAATATGCTAAAAATCAGAATATTGTAGAGGAATACAAAAATACTCTCAAACTTTGGAAAACAAAGAAAAAAGAGTACTCTATCCTCAAAGAAAAAAATGAAGAAGCTTCAGCCCGCTATGATTATAATAACTTTGTCATAAACGAGTTGGAATCTGCTGAACTTCAAAATGATGAACAAGAAATTTTAGAACATAAAATCGCTGAATTATCAAATGCTGAGAACATTAAAATTCGACTTTTCAAAGCACTGAATATACTCTCTGAAAATGAAAATTCAAATATAGTACATTCTCTAACCGAGATAGGCAACGAGCTTCGACATTTGTCATCATTAGGCGGAGAATATGAATCTTTTTGCCAAAGAATTGAAAGTCTATTAGCAGAATCTCGCGACATATCTTTCGATATAACTCGTAAAAGCGACACGATTGATATTAATCCTGATCTTCTTGACTCTATGAATAATCGTTTAGACTTGATTTTTTCTTTGCAAAAAAAATATCGTGTAGAGAACAATGATGGCCTACTGAAATTATTAGAGACTCTTAAGAAAGAGAATAGCGAATTTTCAGACAACAAAGAGCTTTTAGAGAATCTATCGCGTGAATTGGTTGAAATCGAGACACTATTAAAAAAATCTTCTGAAAAATTGACCGAATCGAGAAAAAAATCTATTCCAAACTTTATAAAATCTGTAAAAAATCGCCTCAATATGCTTGATTTGGGAAAAGGAGATTTCGATGTTATACTCAACAAAAAGGAAAGCTATGACGAAAATGGAACAGATGAAACAAGATTTATGTTTTCAGGCAATCGTGGCGTCGCTCCTACCGACCTCACCAAAACTGCCTCAGGTGGAGAACTATCTCGTATCATGCTATGTCTCAAATCAATAATTACCGATTCTATACTACTTCCAACTGTTATTTTTGATGAAATTGACAGCGGTATCTCTGGAACAACGGCTTCAAAAGTGGCAGAAGTTATGTTACTTCTCGCTTTAAACCATCAAGTTATCTCTATCACTCATCTGCCACAAATTGCTGCTAAAGCTCAAAATCACTTCCTTGTTTTTAAAGAACTTTCTGAAAAAGATACAGAAACAATGATTAAGAAATTGGATGCGACTGAACGAGAACGGGTAATTGCCACTATGCTCAGTGGAGATGTTCACACAGAAGCCGCTTTGAAAACCGCACACGATATGCTTAACAATAATAGCAAACAATAAAAACAATATAACTATGAAGAAAGCTCTCTTAATTACCTTAGCAACTATACTATTCGTAGGCGCAGTGCATTCTCAAAATCGCCGCAAGACTCCTGAACGCAAATTTGTGTACATGACCTCTATAGGCTATGCATCGGGTCTTGGACAAATTGAGTTGGAAAACAAAACTATAACAAACAAAAACTTCAATATCTCTGTAAACCAACTACTTGGATACCAATTCAATCCATATTTCCAAATGGGGTTAGGTTTCGGGTTCGACTTTTGGAAGCACACTGCTTTCATCCCTGTTTACCTTAATCTTACTGTTAATTTCTTGGATAAAAGAATTACGCCACTACTATATGCAAATATGGGGTATAGCTTTAAATGGTATATTTCTTCAACACCAGAGGCAATGGACCGCGTTATACACGGAACTTCACAAGGACCTATGGGAGAAGCTGGCATAGGAATGAAAATAAAAATCAACGATTACGTAAGTATGGTTATCGCTGGATGTTACAAAAATCAATATACTGACATTCGCTATACTATCCTTAGTCCTGATGAACCAGATTACTCTGCTTACTCAACAAATTCTGTCAAGAATGTACTATACCATTTTGCTGGAGTTCGTTTAGGTGTTCTTTTTTAAATGAGTATTGAAAATTAGTTTCTTAATCTAATATTTTTTAAGATGAAAGAAAAAGAGATTAGTTATACCGAAGCTTTCGATGAATTAAAGAAGATTGCAACTCAATTAGAAAATGACGATGTTGCTGTTGATGATCTAACTGAGAAAATGAAGCGCGCAACTTTTTTAATGAAAATTTGCAAAGATAAACTTAGAAAAATTGAAGAAGATGTTAATAAAACAATAGAAGATTTATCATAAATGTCAACCTTTGATCTGATACGTTCTGATATTGAATCTTATTGCGAAGCTCATTCAACCCCTGAAAATGAGCTTCTTTACCGTCTAAATCGCCACACAAACCTTGAAACATTGAATCCTAGAATGTTATCTGGGCAACTTCAAGGAGTTTTCTTGTCTTTTATTGCTAAAATGTTATCTCCAAAAACAATTTTAGAGATTGGAACGTTCACAGGATATTCTGCTTTATGTTTAGCGGAAGGTCTATCTGAATATGGTTATCTACACACTATCGAAGCTAACGAAGAATATGAAGAGCGAATTAAAAACTATTTCTCACAATCACCACTAAAAAACAAAATAGTACTTCATATTGGCAAAGCTGAAGAGATTGTGCCTACACTTAATGAGACTTGGGATTTAGTTTTTATAGATGCAGATAAAGAAAACTATCAAATATTTTATGACATCGTATTTCCAAAAGTTAGAAAAGGTGGATTTATATTGATAGATAACACCTTATGGAATGGCAAAGTTGTTCGCGAGGTGGCACCCAACGACAAAGACACAAAATCAGTTATGGCTTTTAATGATTTTGTTCAAAATGATAATCGAGTTAGAAATCTCTTATTACCATTTAGAGACGGAATAATGATTGTTGAAAAATTATAACTATGAGAATTGATATATTGACCTTGTTTCCAGAAATGTTTGTTGGTGTTTTGGGTAATTCCATTCTAAAAAGAGCTATAGAAAAAAAATATTTGGAAGTTTATACCCACAACCTCCGCGATTACAGCAAAGACAAACATCGCCGCGTTGATGATTACCCCTTCGGCGGAGGTGCTGGAATGGTGATGATGATTGAACCTATCGCCGATTGCATTGAGCATCTTAAAAGTGAACGAAAATATGATGCCATATTTATGACCGCCCCTGATGGTAAAACTTTCAATCAGCAGAAAGCTAATGAATTGTCTATGTATAACAACATAATAATACTGTGTGGACACTACAAAGGCATTGACGAAAGAGTTCGCGAACTATATGTTACTGAAGACATTAGCATTGGTGATTACGTTCTTTCTGGCGGAGAACTTGCCGCTATGGTTATAACTGATGCTATTGCGCGCGTTATTCCTGGTGTTATAAGCGATGGTGCTTCTGCCCTCTCCGACTCTTTCCAAGATAATCTGCTCTCTGCGCCTGTTTTTACAAGACCTTCTGATTATAAAGGACATAAAGTTCCTGAAATTCTTTTATCGGGAAATGATAAACTCATAAACGAATGGCGTTATAACCAACAATTAACAAGAACTATGGAACGCCGCCCAGATCTTCTTCAAAATGAATAAAATAAAATCCTATATTAACAACTATTTAACCGAAAATCCCTATTTCAATATTAGTTTTTGCGTTTGGATTTTCATTGTTATAACACTGCCATTCACAACTTTTTTTATGTGGCCAGCAGCTATTGTCCTACTTCTCTCTTTGCTATTTGAAAATAGTTGGAAACAAAAAATTTATAACTTCAAAGAAAACTTGGGTGTGCCATACGGCTTGTTTTTGATTTTCATCTATTTAATACCTATCATTGGATTCTTCTATTCCAAAGACACTGATGTGGCTTTAGCTGAATTTGAATGTTATATGTGGTTTCCTCTTGCTCCGATATTTCTGCTTACAATATCAAATAAAGAACTTTCACTCAAACACTTAACTCTTTTAATAAAAATATTTGCTATTTGTGTTTGTATAAATATTTTCATACTTTTTTCCATAGGAATAGCACGAACAATATATTTCCACGATACCCTATACCTATATTATTCCCATTTTTCTATTTTTAGACATCCTACATATTCAACTCTCTACACTACATTTACTTTCTTTCTAATTTTGAACTACTTGTATAAATACAACAACACAAGCCGTAAAAAATATATCTGTTTGTATATAATAGAATTTTTTATAGCTCTTAGTATTTTCTGCATCTATTCTCGAGCTGGAATACTAATCTTTTTCTTGCTTCTTGGTATTTGGGGAGGGTACATACTATACACTTATCCTAAAAGATGGAAAAAGATAGTTGTAATGTTTGCAGTTATTATCTCAACTTTTTCGCTATTGATGGTTACAGATATAATGCCTGTAAACAGATTTGCAAAAACCAAATATTCTGTGGATGAGAAAGATACAGCTGATAGCGAAAAAAGTGAAGCAAGAGTAGCTATCTGGAAAACCGCTTGGTCAGGAATTTCTGAAAATATGCCATTCGGCGTCGGCACTGGCGATGCTTTTGATGTAATTAAAGAGAAATCTATAGAAAAAGGCTATTCAAACATAACAAAAAAACATTATAATGCTCACAATCAATACCTTCAAGCTATGCTTACTAACGGTATTCCTGGCATAGTAGTCCTATTACTCTACGCCTCTGTTCCTCTGATTTTGTCTATAAAATTTCGTAATATTCACCTCTTAACAATTTTCATACTTCTCTCTTTGAATTGTCTCTGTGAATGTATGTTTGAAATTCGCTCTGGGGTTGACTTCTTCGCTGTGATGATACCCATTTTTATGTTAAGAGGTAAACTTCAAGTAAAAAAATAACAACAATATGAAATCACATCGCGCTTCTGTTCTATTTTTTTTAATATTTTTGTCTTATTCAACGTTGGCACAAGAAAAGAAAACTTTTCTATACGCAGAGAAAGACACTACCAAGTTGTATATGGATGTTTATTATCCAGAAAAACAAAACGATAAACAGTCGTGTGTCTTTTTCATATTCGGTGGTGGTTACATCATTGGCGCACGCGACGACCAACAAATTCAATCTATAAAAAAACATTTTACCGACGAAGGTTATATTGTTATTGGCATTGACTATAGACTTGGATTGAAGAATGTAACTAATTTCTCAATAATTACAGGTTTTAAAAACTATGAGCGCGCTGTTATAATGGCAACCGAAGATTTTATTTCTGCACTTTCGTTCACTCTAAAAAACATAAACGAGGGTGCGAAATTTCCTATAAATCCTAAAAACATCATCGCTATGGGAAGCAGTGCAGGAGCTATAACTGCATTGCAAACCGATTATGCAATCTGTAACGGATTCTATAACTCTGACATACTACCCGATAGTTTTCGTCTTGCTGGCGTAATATCCTATTCGGGTGCCATTTTCTCTACTCACGGAAGTCCTAAATATAAAAAACATGAGCCTGCCCCTACCCTATTTTGTCATGGAATGAAAGATGAATTGGTGGTTTACAACAAAATACAAATTTTTAATTTGGGACTATTCGGTTCCGACCATCTCGTGCGCAAGTTTAAGAAAAATAATTATGGATACCATATACGAAGATACCCTGTGATTGGACATCAAGTTGCTATCTTATACCCTAACGAATTGCATAAAATTGATGAATTTATTGAAAATATCATCTTTGGAAACAAAAAAATCCAAATTGATGAAACTTACTATGACCCATCAATAAAACCAATATTCTTAAATTTTAAGATTAAAGATCTTGAAACTGTTAAAGGAATTGAAACTATTGATGAGTTTGAAACAATAAAATAGAGATTAAGTAGGCTAACTATTCGCCTACTTTTTTGTATCTTTGCAGCCTGTAAAATCTTATCAAAAATGCGAAACGCAAGAATTTTCATCGAGAAGAAATATGGCTTCCGTGTTGAAGCTGACAGTTTAAAAAATACTTTAAATCAGAATCTTAACTTAAACATTGAAGAGCTTAGACTTTTGAAAGTTTATGACATTTTTAATATTGAAGACGAGCTTTTAGAAAAAGCTAAAAACGTCGTTTTCTCTGAGCCTGTTACTGATGATGTATTTGAGGATGTGAAACCAAATTGCAACTTTCAATTCGCTGTAGAATTTTTACCTGGGCAATTTGACCAACGTGCCGATAGTGCTAAACAGTGCTTAAAACTTCTTAATCCTACTTCTATCGCTGAAATTAAGAGTGCTAATTTCTACCTGATAAAAGGAGATCTTTCCGATGAACAAAAAGATAAAATAAAAAAATATTGCATAAACGAAGTAGAAGCCCGCGAAAAAGATATGTTAAAATTGGAGCTTTCGGAAAATCCTGACATCAACGAAGTTCCAATTTTCAACGATTTTTGCAACTGGAATGATGATAAACTTTCCGAATTTCACAGAATATTAGGGTTAGCAATGTCGATAGAAGACCTTAAATTCATTCAGGCTTATTTTAAAAATGAAGAAAAAAGAGACCCCTCTGAAACAGAAATTAAGCTTTTAGACACTTATTGGAGCGACCATTGCCGGCACACAACTTTTGAAACCTCGCTAACAAATGTAACTATTGATGGAGATAATGAATTTAGTAAACAAATCAGCGAAGCGTGGAAAGAGTACAATGAAGTTCGCGAAGATGTTTATGGAAAAGATACCAAACGCCCTGTAACACTGATGGATTTGGCCTCTATAAATGGAAAATATGAATTCAAGAGGGGAAATTTGCCAGACAAGGAAATTTCGGATGAAAATAATGCTTGCAGTATAAAAGTAAATGTTGATATAAACGGTAAAGAGGAACCTTGGTTGTTGATGTACAAAAATGAAACTCATAACCATCCAACAGAAATCGAACCATTTGGTGGGGCTGCAACCTGCGTAGGTGGTGCTATTCGCGATCCATTGAGCGGCCGAAGTTATGTTTATCAGGCTATGCGCGTAACTGGTGCTGGTAATATCAACGCTCCTGTTTCAGAGACTTTATCTGGTAAACTACCGCAATCTGTAATCTCAAAAACTGCAGCTGCTGGATATTCATCATACGGCAACCAAATTGGATTAGCAACAACACACGTGAGAGAAATTTATCACCCAGACTATCAAGCAAAGCGCCTTGAAATTGGTGCCGTTGTGGGAGCTGTGCCACAAAATCAAGTGCGCCGCAAACGCCCAACTCCTGGTGATATTGTTATCATGTTCGGTGGCCGCACTGGTAGAGATGGTATTGGAGGTGCAACAGGCTCTTCTAAAGAACATAACGAAAAATCTCTCGACACATGCGCAGCTGAAGTTCAAAAAGGTAACGCACCCGAAGAACGTAAAATTCAACACCTCTTCCGACGCCCTGAAGTTACTAAGCTGATAAAAAAATCTAACGACTTTGGTGCTGGCGGTGTAAGCGTTGCTATTGGCGAATTAGCCGATGGCTTAGAAATAAATCTCGACTCTGTGAGAACTAAATATAATGGTCTCAATGGCACTGAAATTGCTATTAGCGAATCTCAAGAACGCATGAGCGTTGTGGTTGCACCCGCTGACGTTGATGAATTTTTTAAATATTGCCGCGAAGAAAATATCGAAGCTAATATAATTGCTAAAGTAACTGATAATGATAGACTTGTGATGACTTGGCGTGGGAAAACTATCGTTGATATTAGCCGTAAATTTATTGATACTAACGGCGTGCGCCAAAATATGAACGTTATAGTTGCCCCCATAGAAAACAATATCTTAGAATGTAAATCTATTCTTGGAAATACTACTCAAGAAAAATGGAAATCTTGTCTTACAGACCCTAATGTCGCTTCACAAAAAGGACTGATAGAGATGTTTGATGCTACTATTGGTGCTTCTACTGTTCTCATGCCTTTCGGTGGTAAACATCAACTTACAGAAACTCAGGTTAGCGCAGAAAAATTACCCGTTAGACACGGACATACCGACTTGGCTTCTGTTATGTCGTTTGGATATAATCCATTCATCACTAAAAAATCTCCTTTCCACGGAGCTATTATGGGAATCCTTGAATCTATGTCAAAAATTGTGGCTGCTGGCGGTAACTACAAAAAAATTCGATTTACATTTCAAGAATATTTTGAAAAATTAGGAAAAGATGAATCCCGTTGGGGCAAACCTTTCGCCGCTCTTTTAGGAGCTTTCTGGATGCAAAAATCTTTTGAATTGGCATCTTTGGGTGGAAAAGATTCTATGAGCGGTACTTTCAAAAATTTAGATGTTCCTCCTACTATTGTTTCCTTTGCCATAACTACTGAAAATTCTCAAAATATCATCTCTCCAGAATTTAAAAAGAAAGGAAATTTTATCTATCTTATTCATAATAAAATCGATAATTGCCTTCCCAATATAGAACTAACCAAGACTATTTTCCATTTTATACACGATAATATTCTAAATAAGAAAATAATATCCGCTTTTACGATGCAATTTGGTGGCATTGCGGAAGCTCTATCTAAAATGAGTTTCGGCAACAATCTCGGATTTAACATCAATACAAATATCGATCTTTTTTCGTACAATTATGGTAGTTTTATTGTTGAATCTCCCGAAAAATTGGATGCTGATTTTGCCGTAGAATTGGGTGTTGTTAGCGATAATTTCATAATAAATGGCGAAGAATTAAATAAATACGAATTACTTGCCGCTTGGCGTGGATATTATAATCGTTTGTATCCCGAAACTGCCGACAATGAAACAACTTCTGTTGGAAAAGAATTTACTAAAAAATATAACGTAGAACTTAATAGTTTTGAAGCTCCAAAAGTTGCAAAACCAAAAGTTATTTTACCAGTATTTCCTGGTACTAACTGCGACTATGACACAGCTCGTGCTTTTGAAGACGCAGGTGCTGAAACTCAAATATTAGTATTCAGAAATTTGGACGAAGATGCTATCAATGAATCTCTTAAAGAGTTAGCTGAGGCTATAAAAGAGGCACAAATTTTGGCTCTTTCAGGCGGTTTTAGCTTAGGTGATGAACCTGATGGCAGTGGAAAGTTTATAGCTAATGTGCTAAATCATCTTGCTGTCAAAAATGAAATTGAAAAATTGCTTGAACGGAAAGGACTAATTCTTGGAATTTGTAATGGATTTCAGGCTTTGGTTAAATCTGGACTTTTGCCATTTGGCAAAATTGGAAGCATAACCCCTTCGTCTCCAACATTATATAGAAACAATATCAATCGACATATTTCGAGAATGGTACGTACTCGCGTATGCAAAACCTCGTCCCCATGGCTAACATCATTTAACGAAGGCGACGTTTTCCAAATCGCTGTAAGTCACGGTGAAGGAAAGTTTGTTATCTCAGAAGAACTTGCTGAAAAACTTTTCAACAATGGTCAAATAGCTTTTCAATATTGTGATGAAGATGGAAATCCGAGTATGAATCCCGAAGATAATCCAAATGGCTCATTCTATGCTATAGAGGGCATTGTCTCTGATAATGGACTAATACTTGGCAAGATGGGACATAGTGAACGGAAAGGCGAAAATCTATACAAAAATATTTACGGAAATAAAGAACAAGATATTTTCAAAAATGCTGTGAAATATTTCACCAAATAATTTGAATATGAAAATTAATAACGAAGATTATATTGAGGTTATAGTTCCAGATGTTCACGGTGCAACTAATGCTTCTGAAGCTTTCTCAATGATATTGGTTCAGAAAGAGCAACCTAACTATTATCTTCCTATATTGATTGGGATAAATGAAGCTCGTGCTATAATTGGTGAAATTCATAACAACCTACCTTTCAGACCGTTAACACATACTCTTCTTCCGGATCTTTTTCTAAATATAATAAAAGATTATAGTATTGAATTTGTCTCAATCGACAATTATGAGAATGGTATCTTTTTTGCTTCAATAGTTATTAAGAACCCAAACAACACTTTCTCAAAATTAGATGCTCGCCCCTCCGATGCTATTGCTATTGCTTTACACTCCATTGTTCCAATCTATTTCAACAGCAAACTTTGGAACGAACAACATTTATCCAAAGACGATAAATTTTCCGTTGAAAAAGTCATTGAGACAGATCCCTATAACGACACTAACTTTCTGCAATCTTTATCTATACCTGAATTAAAAAAATTACTTGAAAGCGACATAGAACAAGAACTCTACGAGCACGCTGCGCTTATTCAGAAAATAATAAACGAGAAAGAGAAAGGATTATAACAATTATTACTATCCGCTAAAAGTTTAGCAGATAGTAATAAAATATCAAAATAAGGAACAAGAATTATCAGAAATTCTTGTCTGTAACTTCCTCGGCATTAAGCACGAAAGCGCGCAGTCCCTGCTGCTCGGCGGAGATGTCCAACTTGTGGATATCCTCAAGCAGCGGGCGCACTTTTTCGTCTGGCATAAAGGCTAGTATTGCAGAGTTGAGTGTCGGCCAGGCATGAGTTCCGTAATGCGGTTCGCCGTTGTGGCTGCCGCGCCCCTGCACCTCGTTCCAATAGGTAAAACCGCGTATTTCGTTCTTGTCTAAAATTTCCATAACCTCCTCGTAGAAGGCTTGATATAATGATATGAATACAGCTTTCATAATTTGTGATAATTATTTGTGATTAGACTTCGTTAACGCCGAGTGCTCTGTTGCGTTCGCGGCGGGCGCGCCTACGTGCCTTGCCGTTCTCGTTCCATTCGGCAAACTTACTATAAAGTATTGGGATAAGTATAAGAGTTACAAGCGTTGAAACTGTCAAACCCCAAGCAACAACCATACCCATAGAGTTCCACATTTCAGCACCTTCGCCTTTATCTATAGCTAATGGTATCATACCGAGCACAGTGGTAAGTGTTGTCATCAAAATAGGGCGCAGACGAGACCGACCGCCAGCAACCACAGCGTCTTTGATTGTCATGCCACGCTCAACGCAAAGACTGGTGTAGTCAATAAGCACGATACCGTTTTTCACCACAATTCCTATCAGCATCATCGCTCCAATAAGAGCCATTATACCTAATGCAGTGCGAGTTAACGCCAAACCTATAAACACTCCAGTAAACGCAAAAGGTATTGAGAACATGATAACAAACGGGTAGATAAATGATTCAAACTGAGCTGCCATAACAACATACACCAACATAACTATCAACGCCATCAGAACAAACATATCTCCGAAAGCGTCTTGTTGGTCTTCCCATGTACCACCTATTTTATAGTCTAATGTCGCTGGCACGTCCATATTGTTGAGTACTTCCTC
>CADBTU010000015.1 GCA_902797625.1 uncultured Bacteroidota bacterium
CCGCTCTACCCTACAATGTCAGCCCGCCCGACACACGATTGCTGTAACAACCACAAAGAAAAAAACGCGCCTTAGAAATGTTTTCGTTTAGAAAACATTTCTAAGGCGCAAACCCTTTCTTTGCATCACTTTTTTTGGGGTCATCAAAGAAAGTGATATAAATATAGCTCAACTAAATCCAGTGTTTCTCTTGAACAGGCAAACCATAGTTATCATCTTTGAGGCTGTGTGTATCGATTTGTACGCCACCAACCGCCATTCGAAAAACTCACGAAACGCAGGTGCTTCTGAAAGATGCTGAACCACCGCCGCGTCTGGAGTTGGATTTTTATGGGGGCTTGGATTTGTCAGTAGGAATTATACACTCTGATTTAAAGATGGTTACGGCTACTAAAAACATATTTTTTGTTTTTAGCGGACAGCAATAATTTTTTTTATTAGAAGCGAATAATCTAAGCTTTAATTTTTACAATATAGTAGTTTTTCTTTCCTTTTTGAACTAAAATATATTTTTTATTTAGAAGATCCTCATTTGAGATTACTTTTTCTTCTTTCACTTTTTCTTTGTTTATGGAGACGCCATTATCTTTGAGCATTCTACGGGCCTCGCCATTGCTTTCGAACACCTGGGTGTGTTTAGCAAGAAAATCTACAATGCCACAAGTTTCATCAAGAATTGACGCAGGGATTTCAAATTGAGGAACGCCCTCAAAAACAGAAAGAAACATTTCCTCAGATAGGGCGGCAAGATTTTCTGCTGTACCTTTACCAAAAAGTATTTCAGAAGCATTTACAGCTGCTTCATAGTCTTCCACAGAGTGAACCCTAATAGTTAAATCTTTAGCAAGAGCTTTTTGTAAGATACGAAGATGCGGTTCAGCATTATGTTTAGATTCCATATTTTCAATATCTTCTTTTGTAAAGTGGGTAAAAATTCTGATATAGCGTTTGCTATCATCGTCAGAGCAGTTAAGCCAGAATTGATAGAAAGCGTAAGGAGAGGTGCGTGCAGAATCAAGCCAGATATTTCCTTTTTCAGTTTTTCCAAACTTTCCGCCATCGGCTTTAGTGATTAGTGGGCAAGTTAAAGCGTAAGCTTCTTTATTTAGTATCCTGCGAATCAATTCTGTTCCAGTTGTTATATTTCCCCATTGATCGGAGCCGCCCATTTGAACTTTGCAACCTGCTTCTTTATAGAGATGAAGAAAATCGTAGCCTTGCACAAGTTGATATGAGAATTCAGTAAACGACATACCATCGCCTTCGCCATTAAAGCGTTTTTTTACAGAGTCTTTGGCCATCATGTAGTTAACAGTCAAATGTTTACCAACGTCTCGGATGAAATCAAGAAATGAAAACTTACTCATCCAATCGTAGTTATTGACCAAAACAGCCGAGTTTTGACTATTTCCATCAAAATCTAAGAACTTACTGAGTTGTTTTTTTATACAATTCTGATTATGTTTCAAAGTATCTTCATCCAGCAAGTTACGTTCCATACTTTTTCCTGATGGGTCACCAATCATTCCTGTGGCACCACCTAAAAGTGCAATCGGGCGGTGTCCGCAACGTTGTAGATGTGAAAGCATCATAATACCAACTAAATGCCCAATATGTAATGAATCTGCTGTAGGGTCAATGCCCAAATATACAGAGCAGAGTTCTTTTGTGAATAATTCTTCTGTTCCAGGCATGATGTCATGAAGCATACCACGCCATCTTAATTCTTCTACAAAATTCATCGATATAAAATATATTTATTGTGATTATTTACGGTCTTACTAACAATACTTTCCAATCGCCACCTTCTTTAGCTAATGACCACTCTTGCCGAGCAATCATCCAATTATCTTTGTTGTTTAGTTCTTTAACTCTGAAATAGCAGATACAAGTAGCGGTACTGTCGGTTTGTTGAGAAATTACTGTTGAATCTATAGCAATTTTTCGACCACGTATCACTTCAAATTCTTTTTCTGTGCGTTGTTCAGCCAAGTTATCAATCAAAATATGAGATTTTTTTGAAGAGTAATTATACATATTTTGAAAATCTGCAGTGTTAAACGCCTTAACAAAGGCTTCGGTAACACCACTTGGGGTTAGGTTACTTTTTTTATCATCACAAGACAAAAAAGCAAATCCAATAAATATCAACAAGAGTAATTTTTTCATAATTTTTTTGCAAAGATAATATTTAATTTTAATACAAAGGTAGAAAATTATTGTTGTATATATTCTTTAAGTTTTTGAACAATCATTTTAGAAGCATCGCCATTTCCATAAAGTTTGCTATTTAGGTCTATTATTTTCCCAATATTGTCAATAGAGCAACCTATAATTTTTTTGGGGTCATCTCCGACGAGAACATTACATCCATTGTCAACCAATTCTACCCACTCTGTTTCATTTCGCAATGTTATACAGAATTTTCCAAGCATAAAAGCCTCTTTTTGAAGACCACCACTGTCGGTGAGTACTAACGAGCTATTGTGAAGTAAATATAGCATTTCCAAATAACCTACAGGTTCTATGAATTTAATTTTTAGTTTATCGGTTTCAATATTGAATTTGGATATGATATTTTTAGTGTGAGGATGAAGAGGGCAAACCACATCAATTGTTGAGCATAATTCATCTAAAGCTAAAAGAATATTTAATAAAGAGTTCTTGTTATTTATATTTTCGGCGCGGTGAATAGTACAAACAGCATATTTTTCAGGCAAAACAACAGCAGGTTTTTGCATTTTTGGCATAAAATGTAGTACAGAATCTTTCATTACATCTCCGCAAACTATAATTTTGCTTTCAGATACACCCTCTCTGAGGAGATTATTTGCAGCAGTAATGGTCGGACAAAAAAGTAAATCGCTAATTCTGTCGGCCACTATTCTATTGGTTTCTTCAGCCATCTTTTCGTTGTGGGAGCGTAATCCAGCTTCGATATGTGCTAATTTGATATTCAGTTTTTTAGCTGCAAGTGCACCAGCAAGAGTTGAGTCTGTGTCGCCGTAAATTATCACCCAATCAGGCTTTTCAACTAAAAGGATATTTTCAATCTGTTCTAACATTCGGCCTGTAAGAGCCCCGTGAGGCAAATTGTTGATATTGAGGTTGTATTTAGGTTTCAGAATATCAAGTTCGTTAAAAAACAACTGCGACATATTATCATCGAAATGTTGACCAGTATGAATCATAACCTCTTGAATTTTGTGTTCACGAAGTTGCTTTGAGACTGTAGCCGTTTTTACAAATTGAGGTCTTGCTCCGACAATAGTTACAATTTTCATAGTTTTTTTAGATGGATGTAATTTTTAATTTCAGTGATATGAGCATTCCGAGTGCTGTAACTACGGTAATTTTAATAGCCGAAAAGCTATTTTGTAAAGCTAAGGCTAAATTCATAATCCTTTTCTTATCTTCCATATTAAAATTCTTTGCGTAATCGAGCTACAGGGATATTAAGTTGTTCACGATACTTAGCCACGGTTCTACGTGCGATATTGTACCCTTTTTCATTAAGTAATACGCATATTTTTTCATCAGAAAGTGGCTTTTTCTTATTCTCAGCCTTCACAAGTTCTTCCAAAATCTGTTTTATCTCTTTAGATGAAATATCGTTGTCGTTTACGGCTTCAGAGAAGAGATGTTTTAGAGGGATTATTCCAAAATCGGTTTGCACATATTTACTGTTAGATACTCTTGAAATAGTAGAAATATCAACCCCAACTTCTTGTGCAATAGTTTTGAGAATCATTGGTTTAAGGTTAGCATTGTCGCCAGTAATAAAATAATCGTATTGATGTTGCATAATAGCATACATAGTATTGTATAGAAGCATTTCACGAAGCGAAAGTGTTTTAATAAATTGCATTCCATCGTCAACATATTTTTTCATAAAGCGTTCAGCTTCATTTTTTCGCCTATCATATTCTTGCTTAGAGAGAAATCTATATTCGTTACTAAATTCTTTATTTATTCTAACTTTGGGGATATAGTTATTGTTTAGCGTAAGTTGTAATTTATTCTCTTGTTTAGTAATTGAGAAGTCAGGAATAATAATTTCAGCGTTTTTTTGCATTGGACTTTCTTGAAGTGCGGGGTGTGGGTCTAACTTTTGGATTATAGACAAAGCTCCCTTAAGTTCATCATTACTGATATTAAGTTGCGATTTTATTTTATCGTAATGTCTTTTGGTTAGGAGCTCGAAGCAGTTTTGAATCACAAGTTTTGCAAGTTCATGGTCGCGTTTTTTTTCTGTTATTTTGTCGATTTGTAGTATAAGACACTCATTCAAAGTTCTTGCTCCAGTGCCTGCTGGTTCTAATTCTTGCACATAGTGAGTTAAAATAAAATTCAACTCTTCAACGGTTGTTTGAATATTCTCATTATAAAGCAATTCGTTAGCAATGGCTTGCAAATCTGCGTGAAGATAACCAGAATCGTCAAGAGTACCAATAAGATAGGTTGCTATTTGAGACTCTCTATCAGTCATTTCCATCTCATCTAACTGAAGTTGCCATTGTTCGTGTAATGATTCGTAATAGATGTTAACTTTTGAACTATCAGGTGTATTGACAGGGGAGTTTAGTTTTGAAATTTGGTTTTCTAATTGAGTTTCAGATAAAGTATCGTCAAAATCCTCATTATCTCGATAGTAGTCCTCTTTAAAAATCTCATCATCAGGAAGTTGAACGTCCGACAATTCTTGTGGAATACCATTGTCATCGTATTCTTCTTGAGAAAAATCATCACTGTTATCAACCAAAGGTTCGTTGTCATCATATATTTCCAACGCTGGATTATCATCAACAGTGTTTCTGATTTCTTGTTCTAAAGAAGAGTAGGGGAGTTCAACAAGGTGCATAAGTTGCAACGTCAACGGCAAACCAATTTGCCGTTGAACGTTTTTCTGCTCTAATGAAAGATTGTTGTCTTGAAGAGGCATAAAATATTTTAGAATTCAGCGTTTTGAGGTGTTCGAGGGAATGGTATAACGTCTCTGATGTTAGTCATACCTGTGATGAAAAGCAGTAGTCTTTCGAATCCAAGTCCGAATCCAGAGTGAGGTGCAGACCCGAATTTTCTAGTATCGAAATACCACCAATACTGTTGTTCAGTCATATTTAGTTCGTTAACTCTTGTAAGAAGTTTATTATAATCAGCTTCTCGTTCAGAACCACCAATAATTTCGCCTATTGAAGGGAAAAGTACGTCCATAGCTCGAACAGTTTTACCATCATCATTGAGTTTCATATAGAATGCTTTAATTTCTTTAGGATAATCTGTTAAAATAACTGGGCGTTTGAAGTGATTTTCGACAAGGTAGCGTTCGTGTTCAGATTGTAAATCGATACCCCATTTTACAGGATATTCAAATTTTTTGTTTGCTTTGAGAAGAATATCGATAGCTTCTGTATATCCTAAGCGTACAAAATCAACTTTTGTAACCGATTCAAGCCTTTCAATTAAGCTCTTATCGAACATATCATTGAGGAATCTTAAATCGTCCATGTTGTTTTCTAAGGCATACTTCACAAGATATTTGATAAAATCCTCAGCCAGATCCATATTGTCGGATATATCATAGAAAGCCATTTCAGGTTCAATCATCCAAAATTCGGCGAGATGTCGTGGGGTATTGCTATTTTCGGCTCTAAAAGTAGGTCCGAAAGTATAGATGTTGCCCAAAGCTAAAGCACCGAGCTCACCTTCTAATTGACCAGAAACAGTGAGATTAGTATGTTTTCCAAAAAAATCTTGTTTATAATCCACTTTTCCGTCTTCAGTTTTAGGGATATTATTAAGGTCGAAAGTAGTAACGTTAAACATTTCACCTGCGCCTTCTGCGTCTGAAGAGGTAATCAGAGGAGTATGAAGATAATAGAAACATCTATCGTTAAAATATTTATGAATTGCGTATGCCATAGCATGTCGAAGACGAAGAACGCAACCAAAGTAATTAGTACGAGGGCGCAAATGTGCAATTTCTCTCAAAAATTCCATCGAATGTCCTTTCTTTTGAAGAGGATATTGTTCAGGGTCTGCAGATCCGTAAACTTCTATAGATTCAGCCTGAACCTCAATAGTTTGTCCTTTACCTTGAGATTCTACCAATTTGCCAATTACGTGAATACAAGAGCCAGTAGTGATTTGTTTTAACAATGCTTCATCAAATTTTTCATTGTCAACAACTATTTGTAAATTTGTTACTATAGAACCGTCGTTCAATGCAATGAACTGAACGAAATTATTTCCACGTTTAGTACGTACCCACCCTTTAACGTCAACATTGTTTCCAATTCCAATGATGTCAGGATTTTTTATAATGTCTTTTAATCTTATTTTTTGCATAATAGTATAAAGTTTTTCAAAATTTATAGATATGATTGAAGTGATTTACATTTTGTATTGTGTCGAAGACGACGAATAGCTTTTTCTTTTATCTGGCGAACTCTCTCTCTTGATAGATCGAATTTTTCGCCAATTTCGTCTAATGTCATGGGATGTTTACTACTCAAGCCATAAAAAAGTTTGAGAATTTCAGCTTCGCGTTCAGGGAGAGTGTTTATGATATTGCCAAGTTCAAGTTGGAGGGATTGATAGATTAAATCATTGTCGGGTGCAACCGTGTTTTCGTTACGCAAAACATCATACATATTTGTGTTGTCGTCAGAAGATATAGTAGCATCCATAGAAAGATGTTTTGGAGAATTTTTCATAGAATCTTTAACTTCATCTTCTGTCATTCCGAGTCTTTCAGCAATCTCCGATACTTTAGGTTCGCGCTGTAATTCTTGCTCTAGGATACCCATAGTTTTGTAGATTTTGTTGATAACTCCAACTTTGTTCATGGGAAGTCGTACAATTCTCGACTGTTCGGCAATAGCTTGTAAAATAGCTTGGCGTATCCACCACACTGCGAAGGAAATGAATTTAAAACCTTTAGTTTCATCGAAGCGATGAGCCGCTTTTATCAATCCTAAGTTTCCTTCATTGATAAGATCAGAAAGGGTAATACCTTGATTTTGATATTGTTTAGCAACAGAAACCACAAATCTAAGATTTGAATTTGTGAGTTTTTCCAGAGCATCTTCATCACCATTCCTGATTTTTCTTGCTAATTCAGCTTCCTCGTCAGCGGTTAATAGAGGTACCTTTCCAATATCGTGGAGATATTTGTCTAACGAAGGAGTTTCGCTGCGGTTGGTAACCTGTTTAGTGATTCGTAATTGTCTCATTTATAATAACTGAACCTTGTTTAGTCAAAAATATTTTTTAGAAACTATATCCAATACCTAAGCCAACAACTTCTTTGAATTGGACGCGTGCACGTGGTCCTTCTTTGTATTTTCGCCAAGCGGGTCCATCAATTTTAACTTGGTCATAGTATTTCAGTGAAGTCATCAAACTAACGTTGAAGACTTTTAAGAAGTTATAAGTGAGAGCCACGTCCCAATCAATATCAAAATTTCCGAATTTCTGACCAGTTTCATCATGAATTCTGGCAGTATAAGGTGTAAACAATGTGATTGTTGAGATAATTTTAAGGTTTTTAACCAAAGTATAATTGATACCTCCATTAATACGTAAACCCATATTCAACATAACAGGTTTGTAGGAGCCGTCGTTTCTTTTTGATAGACCGTAGTTAGGGCGAAGCGAGTCAACAAAGCAAGTAGTCATACGACCAGCAATAGGATAAACACCGATGGTAAAAATGTCGTTTGGACGATATTCAATACCGAGTGCAAGGTCTGTATAAGATGGAGACATAAATTTAGAAATCATATTTTTGTAAGATTCGTCGCTTGCATATACGAAGCCAGGAGCATATTGTGTTTTGAAGCTTCCTAAAATAGTAAGATACCATTGAGGGTGTATCTGGTAGCCTCCTTTAGTTGTGAAATTTATCTTATCGTTAGCTTTTCTCCATCTATATTTGCTAAAGTCAGAAGAGAACATTTCACCAATTTCAGTATCGAGGTTGCTATCCCATGTCCATTTGTTTTTCTTGAATGAGAGAGTAACATTGGCGAACACAAAGCCAGTAACATTATTATTGCCGCCAGCCGCCCAGTTGAAGAGGGCAGTTTGTGCAGCGTTAAGACCAACAACACCAGTGCATTTCCAATGTTTTGCACTGTCGATAGTTGCTGCTTTAACAGTTGTTTTAAGAGCTTGATCTGCAGCTGTTTTTTCATCTACCTGTGCGTTTGCAATAGAAAATAATATTGCAAACAAAGAAAGGAGTAAAAATACTTTTTTCATATCTCTTATTATTTATTATTGATAAAAAGCGTTAATTGTTGATTTTGTGATATGTTCGCCACCATCGATTAGAGATAATATCATCACAAGCTAATTGGTAATCGCGATACGAACAAGGTAAATAATAATATTGTGTTATGTCGCTATTTTTTTTGAAAATAGGAACCAACATCCACCAGCGACCTGTTTTTTTACTGTTGAAAAATACTAATTCTGATGGTGCACCAGAAACTGAAATATTGAATTGGCGATATTCTGTTTTATCTTTAAATTTATTATCGTGTTGTCTAAACACAAAGCCTTCCACAAAGTACCAAAGAATATGTGCTATAAGTTGTGAGGTTTGGTTGTTAAAATCTAACGTTGGGTCATATTCATAAATGCCAAAAGATGTGAGTTTATCGCTCAGTCCAACGAATTTAGAAATTTGGCAGATTTCTTCGCCATAGAAACCATTAGAGGAGTTATGTGGGCAGCCAGGTGCATCAGGGCGCCTAACTGCAGAAATATCAATAGATACCATATCGGCATTGCGAACTATGGGCTCAACTTCATCTAAATTGCTGCGCATAAGTCCTACACGATAAGTCTCAAAGAACAGTTCTTCCATCATAGTTACAGATTCAGGACTATTCATATAACTTTGGTAGCCGATATTTGCGTAGTTGAGAAGGAAATTCGGCTGTTGCAAAATCATCTTATTAACGTAGCCATCGGAACTAATAGGCAGCTTTTCTTCGCCTAAATCGAATTTTGAATCTATGGCTACAACGTTTGCTACCTGTTCCAATATTTCGTATGCTCTATAATTAGCAAATGCTAAGTCGTTGCTACCTCCAAGAATCATAGGAATAACATTGTTTTCAATGAGGTAAGCCGCAATTTCTGACAATGCTGAGTAGGTGTCAGATACTGTTTTTCCTATTATTAGATTTCCAAAGTCTATGATACGTATGCTTTTACGCCAGCAATAGAGTTGATAAAATTGCTTGCGAATTTCGTCAGGTGCAAACTTGCAAGTTGGGTTTAATGTAGCATTTCTGGATTCTGGAACCCCAATGACAGCTAATTCAAAATCTTGAACGTTGATTGATTGTTTTGGATCGAATAATAATACCTGTTCCAAAATACGCCCTTTTAATTCTTTGGCATCTGGAAAGTGTAATGATTCTACTGTTATAGGTTCAAAATATAAGGAAAGATCCATTTTGTAGGCTATTTTTTTCTTCTAATGGTACGTTTTTTAGTTGTAGGTGAAGTTTCTTGGATGATTTTTTTGCAATCCTCAAAAGTGAGATTTGCAGCGATCATATCTTTAGGAATTTTATAGTTGTTATTACCGTCTGTTAAATATGCTCCATAACGTCCATTCATCACTTTTATAGAAGCATCTTCTGCAAAACCTTTTATAACATTTTTTGTCTCTTTATTTTTGATATAATCAATAGCTTGTTCTAAAGTGATTTTTGATATATCAATATTTTTATCAAGGGTGATATTAGAGCCATCGTATTTAAGATAAGGACCATATCTTCCAGCAGCGGCATATATCTCTTTTCCTTCAAAAGTTCCTATAGAATGAGGCATACGTTCAGCATTTTTCTTTAATTTATCATTTATAAGTTCAACGCAGCGCTCGAAAGTTATAGTTGTAGGATCTTCGGTTTTGGGAATAGATTCGAAGGTGTTGTCGTACTTCACGTAAGGTCCAAATTTACCAACTCCCACAGAAATAGTTTTTCCTTCCCATTCGCCGAGTATGCGAGGAAGTTTGAAAAGGTCTAAGGCTTCTTCAAGTGTTATAGTATCAATAAATTGATCTGTTTTAAGACGTGCATATTTAGGTTTATTATCTGCGTATGCTTCGCCAATTTGAACCATAGGACCATATTTACCAAGTTTAGCAAATACTTTTTCATTGGTTTTAGGATCGTAGCCCAAAAGTCTTTCTCCACTTGCCTTTGTTGAATAGTTTATTGCAGTGTCAACTTGTTGATGAAAATCACCGTAAAATTTATTCATCATATCTTGCCAATTAGCTTTACCTTCTGCAATATCATCAAATTCTTTTTCAACATCTGCTGTAAATCCATAGTCCATAATGCCGTGAAAATTATCTTGTAGATAGTCGTTTACGATTATTCCGACATCAGTAGGTATCAATTTATCTTTTTCGTAACCGTATTTTTCGGTTTTTATATTTTCAGAGATAGATTTTTTTGAGAGTGTGAGACTAATAAATTGTCTTTCTTTGCCTTGTCGGGTAGCTTTTCTAACATATTCGCGTTTTTGGATAGTAGAGATTGTAGGAGCATAAGTTGAAGGGCGACCGATGCCGAGTTCTTCCATCTTCTTAACTAAGCTTGCTTCGGTGTATCGTGCTGGAGGCTGCGCGAATCGTTCAACAGCAATTATCTGAGTATAATCTAAAGCTTCGCCAATTTCCAAAGCAGGCAATAAACCTTTTATCTCTTCTGTTTCATCATCTTTAGATTCAGAATAAACTCTTAAGAATCCAGGGAAAAGCACAACCTCACCTACGGCAACAAATTTTTCTTTTCTACCCTTTACTGGGATAGTTATGCTTGTTTTTTCAGTTTTGGCGTCGCTCATTTGAGAGGCAATTGTTCTTTTCCATATTAGTTCATAGAGATTTTTAGCAAAGGTATCTTCTGGAATTGTTTCACGAGCGATATTAGTGGGGCGTATTGCTTCGTGGGCTTCTTGTGCACCTTTAGCTTTGGTTACATATTTTCTTGTTTTGGCATAATCTTCACCATATTTTTCGCTTATAACGTTATGAGCGGTTGCGAGTGCTAAATTAGAAAGATTTACTGAGTCGGTACGCATATATGTGATGTAACCAGCTTCGTAAAGTTGTTGCGCTACAATCATAGTTTTTGAAACAGAAAACCCTAACTTGCGGGCTGCTTCTTGTTGCAGTGTAGAAGTTGTGAAAGGAGGTGCTGGACTTTTCTTTCCAGGTGATTTTTCAACTGCTGATATGCCGAATTGTGAATCTTTACAATCTTCTAAGAATGAAGATGCTTCATCTTTGGTTTGGAAACGCTTGTTAAGTTCTGCAACAAGTTCTGTTTTTTTGTCGTCAATAGGATGAAAAACACCTTCAACTTTGAAAGCAGAAGTGGTGTTGAATTTTTCAATTTCGTGTTCGCGCTCAACTATGAGTTTAACAGCCACAGATTGCACGCGACCAGCGGAGAGAGAAGGACGAACCTTTCTCCACAATACTGGCGATAATTCAAATCCAACTAAACGGTCTAAAACACGACGCGCTTGCTGAGCGTTTACTAAATCAATGTTGAGAGTGCGCGGATGAGCTAAGGCTTCATCTATAGCCGATTGTGTAATTTCGTGAAAGACAATGCGCTTAACCTTCTTTGGGTCCATATCAGTAACCTGCATTAGATGCCAAGAAATAGCCTCTCCTTCGCGGTCATCATCGGTTGCCAACCAAATGGTATCAGCTTCTGAAGCCTTTTTCTTAATATCTTTTATCAAGGCCTTCTTCTCTTCTAAGATTTCATATTGAGGCTCGAAATTTTTAGCTATGTCTATACCCATACCTTTGCTCGGCAAATCACGAACATGCCCTTTGCTGGAAATCACCGTGTAATCTTTTCCGATGAATTTCTGTATGGTTTTTGCTTTTGCGGGAGACTCTACAATAATTAGATTTTTACTCATATAGCGTTTCTTTTTTTGTCTTGTGTTTATAATTGTATCCTAACATAGCATCTACTTCGTTCCAACGTTCATTTTCAATGAGTTTTCTTATGTTTGCAGAATGAACACCTGAATTTCTGTACATCTCTTCAGGTATCTCCACAACATTAAGTCCGCTATCGCAACAGAATTCCTTGATTTTGTTGTGATTACCTTCCCGATTATGTCCTATAGCGTGGTTAGGTCCCATTACAATAGTCTTGGCATTTAACTTACCAATTATAATTTCGGATACAAACTCTTGAAAACTTTTTTGAGAAAATTTTTTGTCAAAAGTTTGAATTAAAACAATGTCAATTCCTTGTGTTTCAATGAGTTTAAGATTGTCGTTTAGTGTGTTGATAGTAAAAAAATTGTTATTTTCTCCAATGATTTTGCGAGGGTGTGGGTCGAATGTTACAACAACACTTGCTCCATTGATTCGTATTGCTTCTTCTTTCAGAAAATTCAAAATTTTACAATGACCAAGGTGAACTCCATCAAACGAACCTACCGTAACGACAGAGTTTTTAATCATTGGAATCTTATCTGAATCTCTGATAATCAACATAATGTAGTATATTGAGATGTTATCTTAGGCGAGCATTAGCTTCGCGTTCGTAACCTGAAATTATCTTGTTCATTATTTTTGTAATTTCTTCTTCAGATAAGGTTTTGTCAGGACTCTGAAGAACAAAATTAAGGGCATAAGATTTTTTATCAGCTTCTAATGAGTTTCCTTCATATACATCAAATAAGTTTATCTGTTTCAACAACTTAGAACCATATTTAAATCCTATTTTCTCTAAAGTGTCGTATGACACATCTTTGTTTACAACAAGGGCCAAATCTCTACGCACTGCTGGATATGGATTTATAGTCTGATAAGCTACTTTCTGGTCGCAACAAGATTGATAGAGAGTTTTTACATCAACTTCGGCATAAAATACAGGTTTCTTTATATCGAAATTTTTTAAAATATAGCCTTTAAGAGATCCAACTCTAAGAATAGTATTATCACCAATGGTATAGTTTAAGTTTTGGGCGAACATCTTATAGTCATTGCTAACAGATAATGCGCATTTTTCAAAAGGAAAGTTAATCTTTTGTAAGAAATTATCGATAATATTTCTGAGATAGAAAAAGTCTGCCTCTTCTGCTTTTGCTTGCCAGTTATCATTTCCGTTTTTACCTGTTACGAAAATAGACATCATTTCAGTCTCTTTGTATCGTTCAGTAACATCACTTTCTTCTTTAACATTGTTGTTAAGGCTATAGATTTTACCAAATTCAAACAACCTGAGGTCAGAGATTTTATTGTTTAAGTTTTTAGCTACGTTTTCTAACCCTGAAAATAGGAGAGTTTGTCGCATAGCATTTAACTCACTACTTAATGGATTAAGAAGCAGTATTGTTTCATTTTCATCTATAAAATCGAATTTATGAGCATAATCACCTTTGGTAAGTGAGTTGTTCATTATTTCAAAGAAGCTATTATCTGACAGATATTTGGAGATAGAAAGAACCATTTGATATGAGTTGTCGTGTTTTTTTAGGCAATTCATATCATAGCTAATGGTGTTGGGAATATCTATATTATTGTAGCCATAAATTCTAAAAATCTCTTCTATAATATCCACAGGGCGTGTAACATCAACTTTATTTAGAGGAACAGTAACGATAATCTTATCTTCACCAACAGGTTTTACCTCCATATCTAATAAATTAAGAATCTTAGTAATTGTTTGTTTTTCGATAATTTTACCAGCTTTTTTATTAACCTCATCGAAGTACAGAGTTACAGTAATAGGCTCAATAGGTGTTGGGTATCTATCAATAATATCCATTACAGGGTAGCCATTAGAGAGTTCAGAAACGAGTTCAATTGCGCGTTTAAGAGCGTAAACAGTCATAGATGGATCGCAGCCGCGTTCATATCTGAATGATGCATCGGTGTGTAAACCGTGTCTTTTAGCTGTTTTTCTTACGTTAATGGGATTAAAGTAGGCACTTTCTAAAAACACTCTTGTAGTTGTTTCTGTAATTCCAGAATGAAGTCCGCCATAAACGCCAGCAATACACATTCCTTCAGATTCATTGCAAATCATAAGGTCATCAGCACTGAGTTTAAGTTCTGTGCCATCTAAAGTTACGAAAGGAGTTCCTTCGGGGAGGTTTTTAACTATAACTTTGTTGCCTTCAATTTTGTCGGCGTCGAAAGCGTGCATAGGTTGCCCCATCTCAAGCATAATAAATTGAGTGATGTCAACAATATTATTAATAGGGCGAATGCCAACAGATCTTAGTTTTGTTTGTAGCCATTCTGGAGAATCCATCACAGTAACATTTTCAATGAGAATGCCAGAATAACGAGGACAGGCTTCGCTGTTTTCTACAAGAACATCAATACGAGAATGAACGCCCGAAACAGGTTGTATATCTCGAGTATTGCGACGAACTAAAGTTGAACATAAAATTCCATTTTGCGATAATGTAGCGTATAGGTCGCGAGCAACACCAAAATGACAAATTGCATCGCAACGGTTAGGAGTTAATCCAATCTCAAATATTGTGTCAGAACTTATGTTAAAGTAATCTGCAGCGTCAGTGCCAGGAATGGCGTCATCAGGCAGAACCATAATTCCATCATGAGAAGATCCTATTCCTATTTCATCTTCAGCACAAATCATACCCTCAGAAAGCTCACCGCGTAATTTAGATTTCTTGATTGTGAACGATTCATCGCCGTTGTATAAAACGGTTCCAATTGTTGCAACCACAACTTTCTGTCCTGCTGCAACATTAGAAGCTCCACAAACAATGTGTAGTGGCTCTTCTGAACCTATGTTAACAGTGGTTACGTGGAGATGATCGGAGTTAGGATGATCTTCACAAGTCAAAACTTCTCCAATCTTTAAACCTTTTAATCCACCTTTTACAGTTTCAAAAGTATCAATACCCTCAACTTCTAATCCACAATCGGTGAGATATTTGGCTGTCTCTTCTGCTGATAAGTCGAAATTCAGTAACTCTTTTAACCACTTGTATGAAATTTTCATATATGTATAAATATTTAATTATCAATATTTTGTATAAATCTTCTTTTTTTTCAAAACGGCTGCAAATATAATATATACAAAAATATGGTGGGCTGACAAAATTTTTTTTCTGTCAGATAAAAGATAAAGTTAATAATTTCTATAAGTTTGTTCTGAAATCGTAAGGAACTGTCAATTTAAGAACGTCTCTTAACGAAGAAGACTTGACGTTAATAGTGAAAGTGAAGCCTCTGCGCCCACCAATAGGAATCCAGTTGAAGCCCATTTCCCAGCAGTGTAAGTCTCTGTAAATATCTATAGATGTGTAAGATAGTGATTTTTGCACAAAATCATATCCAGTTGTAAAAGATAATTTCCATTTTTTAGTAACATTAATTTCACCATTAACATTTAGTGTGTGTACGATATTGTGTTTGTAAGGTTTTATATCTTCACCCCAGAAAAGAGGACGATAATAGTCGAGGTTATCGTTAATTCCGTATGTAAAAGTGTAGTTTAAGGTCATCGACCAAGGTAGTTTATTGTTTTTGTGTTCATTATCTTTGGATTTAAAAGTGTTTTGATCTATGCGATAATTAAGAGAAATGCTATATGTTCCAGATGAAAAACGGAGTAATCTGTGGTTTGCTTGCCATTCTGTGATGTTAACTCTGCGCCCATCAGAATTTATGCTATATGGGTCGAAAATGAAGCTATATGTAAGGTAAAGATTTTTAAACAAGGTGCTTCGTCCGTTCATAGTCAAATTCGACCATCTCAAAGAGTCAGCGGCAAAATCATAATACATCGAAATGTTGAAGTTGTCAATGATTGGAATTTTCTTGGTTCCAGTAATCGTATCTCTTTTTGAGCGAACTTTGATTTCGAGATTATTTCCGAACGAGACTTGCGCTCTTGCGGTCATGCGGCGATTTGCACCACCAAAAATGGAGTTATCATAATATGAGTATTCAACAAGTTCTCCAGTTCGAGGGTTTACGTATGTTGCATTGGCTCTTCCGTTGAGTAGAGGTTGAAAGGTGAAATTTAATGTTGGAGTGATTACATGACGAATGGCTTGAAGTCCACCTTTTTTGAAAACATACATAAAATAGACTTTAGTAGTCAGATCAGATGATACTCTAACATCGTGTATGGCTCCAAATTTTCTTTTGAAAACTTGCCTCAATTGAGGCATTTCCGAGACTGTAGAATCTATAAACATAGAGCGTTCATAGTGTTGTAAGTACCATTTTTCAGTTAGTGTTACAGAGGTATTCCAGTTGATAGTTTTAGCTATTTTGATAGGTATGGTTAAAGGAATAGTATGCATTATTCCAGTTTCAAAATTTTGCCATGTTGTAGGTTTGAAGAAAAGCGAATCGAAAGTGTTAATTTGTCCAATGATTTGTGAATTCCATTTCATAGAGATATTGTCGTACCATTTCAATGCACCTATTTTATCTTTTTTACGGAAAGGATAAAACTGCGTTACCGACATATTGATATTTGGAAGTTTTAGGTTAACGGTTTTATTGCCAGTGTTTTGAGAGTAAGATACCGTGGCGTCAAAGAAGAAAACATTAGCTGCAGCAGTAGAGAAGTTAACACTTGACGTAAATTGGTTAGAGAGGTAATCTTTAGCAGAGGTCATATTGTATTTCGCGTAATTAGAGCTTTGAATATCTATGTGCGCGTTGAAGCGGGTTGTAGGATGCGACTTAGAGTCTTGTTTGTGATCCCAATAGATTTTGTAGTTATTTGATTTTCTAAAATTTGCTGTATCTATGCGGTCGCCAGATAGAGTACGCGCAAAAGCTAATTCAATAAGACCGTTGCATTTGTATTTGAAAATGTAGTTAGATTTAGCTTTTAATGCCCAGCTTCCACGCGTGTAAAGGTCGGCAGACAGAAGCAAGTCAATGTTGTCGTTGATGGCAAAGTAAAATCCTAAATCTTGAAGAAAAAAACCTAACGAACCAGCGCGCCCGAATGATGGCATAACAAGTCCAGATTTATGCTGAGCGTCTAAAGGAAAAAATCCGAAAGGCAAAGCTAAAGGCGTTGGAATATTAGAAAAACTGAGGTAGGCTGGTCCAATAACAATTTTGTCGTGTTGAATAAACTTAGCTTTCGAGAATGCAATCTCAAAATGAGGGTCCATGAGTTCGCAAGTTGTGTATTTGCCTCTTTTTATGAAAGCTACATTATCGCCAATTTTCTTAACTTGTTCCCCATGTATATAACCATCATCTTGAGTGGTGATGACGTGCGATATTTTCCCCTTTTTAGTATTGAAGTTAAATTTAATTTCGCGGGCTCGGTAGTTGGTACCACCTTGTACGAATATGGGGTTCCCGTGAATTATTCCGTTGCTATCCGCTACACCGCAAGCATATAGTTCACCAGTCTTGTAGTCCATCTCAATGTAATCGGCTCGAAGTTCCATATCTTCGTATTGGGCAACAGCTTCACCAAAAAGGTATGTGTAACGACGTTTTAAGTCGTGAACTACTGAATCTTTTGCACTATATTTTACAATGGAAGTAACTGCGTTTTTAGAAATTTTTTTAATTTGTTGCGGAGTAGTGTCAATTAAATTTTCGTAATCAGGATTTAAAATAGCAATTTTTGTGGTGTCTGCTAAATCGCGAGGTCTCTTTCTGTTTATAGGCGCTTGAGCACTTACGTAAATATATAACACACTGAAAATAAGAGATATAAAAAACCTCTTCAAATATGAAAAATTCAATGTGTATAATTTTTTAATCAATTCGCGAAATCTAAAGTCAATTATTTTATTTTTGCAATAAAAATCGGCAAAAATAGTTAAAATATCTTAATGGAATGAACTCAAAAAAAAACTTGTTAGTATATTTGTTGTTATTTTTTTTGCCAGTGTTTATTTTTGCTCAAAATAACAGCAGGCCTTTCAAAGTTGTTATCGATGCTGGACACGGAGGAAAAGACCCTGGCTGCCAAGGAAAATATTCAAAAGAAAAGGACGTCGCTTTGGCCGTGGCTCTTAAAACAGGTAAACTAATTAGCGATAATTGTCCTAATGTAAAAGTAATTTATACCCGAAAAACTGATGTGTTCGTAGAGCTATATCGCCGCGCCGAAATTGCTAATTCTAATCATGCCGACTTATTTATATCTTTTCATTGTAATGCTAATGAAAATCAAAATGCCAATGGAATTGAAACTTTCGTAATGGGACTCCATAAATCTGAAGCTAACCAAGCTGTTGCACGTGCCGAAAACTCTGCGATGCTTAAAGAAAGCAATTACCAGAATAATTACGACGGATTTAATCCAAATACCCCAGAAGCTGCAATTCTTTTTTCTCTTTACTCCTCCGCTTATCTTAATAACTCAATACTTATAGCTGATAAAGTGCAAAAAAATCTTGTTCGAGAAACAAAACTTCTTAATCGTGGTGTTAAACAAGCTGGATTTTGGGTGCTTTATAAAGTTGCAATGCCAAGCATCCTTATTGAAATGGGCTTCCTCTCGAACACTGACGATGAAAAATATCTTCTAAATGAAAATAATAAAAATGCTGTTGCTGATGCCGTTTTTCAAGCATTTACCTCTTACTACACACAAATTACAGGTAATACAATAGAAATTCCGATAAACAAAGATAATCCAAGTAATAATGATAACAGCGACCATAATTCTGTTGATAATCAGTTTGATAAAACAGAAAAAACGAAAGAAGAAACAGGAAAATTAACTTCACTCACTAAGGTGAGATTTATGGTTCAATTTATGGCTATTCCAGAGAAAATATCATTAAGCGATTCAAAATTCAAGGGAATGCCAAATGTAAACAGATTTAAAGAAAACAATCTATGGAAATACACCGCTGGAAACGAAATTTCTATGGAAGATGTTAGAGTTGTGTTAAAAAAAGTTAAAGAAAGATACCCAGATGCATTTATTATCGCATTTGATGGCGAAGAAAAAATCTCTGTAAGTGAAGCTCAAAAAAGGTTAAAAAGCACAAACTTTTAGGGAGTTAAAAATACTGTTTTTTATTCTATTCGTATTTCTTTGCTTTTCGTTGAATATAATTCCGAAAAAATATTATTTTTGCCGCGATTTTTGAAAGGGGTGCCGAAAGGCTGAGATTAGACCCGTTGAACCTGATGCGGATAATGCCGCCGTAGGGAGATTTACGACGCTCTTACCCTCTTTCAGTATGTTTTATTTTTTTCAAAAAACCAAACTGTTAGAGTATGTTTAAAATTTTCAATTTCAGATTTAGAATCACAAGTCTTGTTATTGTGTTCGTTATTTTCGCAATGGCTGTTTCAGCGCAACAAAAAGATACTGTTCAGCGCGCTGATTTACAGGAGATAACTATCGAATTTACAAAGCCAACCTTGCAGACAGCTGCAAATTCAACAACTATTTCCCAAAAGCAAATTCGTGCGCAACAAGGCAATGGAAGTGTTAACAATCTTCTTGAACTTATGCCTTCAATAGTAACCACCTCTGATGCTGGCAATGGCCTCGGTGCTACTTATATGTTTATACGTGGTATTGATCACACTCACATAAATACAACATTGAATGGCGTTACTATCAATAACCCTGAATCTCGCGGTTCATGGTTGGTTAACCTCCCAGATATGGGCGCTTATCTCGAAGAAATTAGTGTACAAAATGGTATTAACTCTACTGATGGA
Organism: uncultured Bacteroidota bacterium; assembly: GCA_902797625.1. GTDB lineage: Bacteria > Bacteroidota > Bacteroidia > Bacteroidales > WCHB1-69 > F23-D06. The sequence goes on from CADBTU010000015.1 coordinate 19,727, forward strand.
ACAACTCTTTTTAACTCCCGAATAAATTTCGTAACTAAAGAACTTCCTGATAAACCGTTTGCAGAAATTAAAAGCTCTTTTGGTTCCTATAAAACTTTCCATAATATGGTGAGTGCCGGAACTGGTCTTATTGCTAAGAGATTTTCAATGCTTGCCTCTTTTTCAGATATTCGTAGCGACGGTTATGTAGATTGGTCTGGAGTGCGTCTAAACTCTGGATTCATGACAGCTCAATATAATCTCTATAATTTTAAGAAAGACAAAGATTATGGAAAATTAAAGTTTAACCTTCTTTTTGGCACCGAACACACAGCTCTCGCTTGGAGCGGCATTCCTTATGATAGCCTTTTTACTAATCGTACCTACAATCCTTGTGGTGAATACAAAGATCAAAACGGTGTTTTACACTATTATAAAGATTCAAAAGATAACTACACCCAAACGTTTTACCAGTTAGAGTATGTGAAAGATTGGATTTGTCAAGAAGGTTTACAGCATCATAAATTACAAGTTATGCCTTTTCTTACGCGCGGAAAGGGTTATTATCAGCAATATAAAGATGATAAAAAAATAGTTAATTACGGTCTTGAACCACTATATGATTCAATTAAATACGCTGATTTTATTACTCAAAAATACTTAGATAATTATTTTTATGGTGTTCGAGCTCAATATGTTGGTTCTCAGGTGTTTGAAAATAGTAACAAACAAGGTGTACGTTGGACTATTGGGGTAGAAAATAGTAATTATGATGGCTCTCACTATGGTAATGTTTTATGGGCAGAACAACCTCGTGTGAAAGAATTGCCGTGCGACTATCAATGGTATTTTGGTACAGGCCACAAACAGCAAACTAAAATTTTCTCAGGTTTAAGGTATTGGTATAATAAATTTAGCATATCCACGGAATTACAATACAGACATCTTAAATATGAAATAGGAGGAACTAATGACGCTTTGATGGATGTAACTCAGAATTATGAATGGAACTTTTTCGACCCTCGTGTCTCTTTACACTATTATCTCTCTTCCGATAAGTTGAAACATAGTTTCGACCTATCTTTCTCTTTTGCAAATAATGAAGCAACAAGAGATGCTCTTATCGGAGCACCTGACGATCGCAAACCTAAACCAGAAAGACTTTATAATTTAGAATTTAGTTACCTCATGCACAACGAAAAATTTTTCTTCAATACTACATTTTACGGTATGTATTACAGAGATCAGCTTGTGCGTACTGGGGAGATAGATCAAACAGGAGATGCTTTGTTGACCAATATAGACAAAAGTTATCGTGCAGGTGTTGAAATTTCTACAGCCTATCGCCCCGTTAAATTTTTTACATGGCATTTTAATAGTTGTTTTAGTTTAAATAAAAATATTAACTATGTAAACTATCTTGACGATTGGGATAATGGTGATCAAATTGAACAACATCTTGGAAACACTCCTCTCGCTTTTTCTCCCAGTATAATTCTTGGTAATGATTTTACTTTCACACCTTTGAAAGACTTTAATATCTCTTTTATAACAAAATTTGTTAGCAAGCAATTTATAGATAATTCTGGCGATGATACCTATTGTTTGAAACCATATTCCTATAGTAATCTTCGACTTTCATACACTTTCCATTTCAAATGTATGAAAGATTTGGAACTTTTCTTCTATGTTAACAATATTTTCAATGCAAAATATGAAAGTAATGCGTGGATTTATACCTATAGCAGCAACAACGAAAAGTGTTATGACACAGGTTATTTTCCACAAGCTGGTATCAATTTCTTAGGTGGATTAAGGATTAAATTCTAAATTTATCTTTTCAACACTAATTTTTCAAAACGGAGATATTCTTTTTTATCGTTTACGAATATTAAGGAATTATATTGTTGATTTTTGATTTTTAACGATACGTTATTGAATCAAGCTGTGTAAAGTTTTATTGAGTGTGCAGATGAATTTGTAAATGGCCTAAATATTCTCAAAAAAATTCAAGAAGTTATAGAAAACACAAATAAAAACTTATGAATATAGCTAAAAGAAAAAAATATAAATTTGCGCCCAAAACTTTGTTTTTGCATTAAATTGTAAATTAGCGATATGACAAAGCATTTGTTATCATATTATAATGAAATCTTTCCCAAATATTGGAATGAACCCGCGCTTACCGATTATAATGGAACAGACAATTATACATTTAAAGAAGTTGCAGAAGAGGTAGCGCGCCTTAGAAATTATTTCTTTGAAATGGGTATAAAGCAAGGCGATAAGATTGCTCTTTGCGGAAGAAATTGTGCTAAATGGGCTATTTCTTATTTGGCTATTGCTTCTTACGGTGCC
>CADBTU010000016.1 GCA_902797625.1 uncultured Bacteroidota bacterium
GAAAAAGAAAACAAGTTTTCTTTTTACTCGTTCAACCGCAATTTTTTCACGAAAACATTTCTAAGGCGCGTTTTTTTCTTTGTGGTTATTACAGCAATCGTACATCTGGTAGTCCGACATTGTGGGACAGAGCGGGAGCCTTTTTCCTGAACTGACATATATTGTAATCAGATCCTATAATACGTTATGACGATTCGCTACAAAAACTTCCATTTGAGGTTTTAGCGTACAGCAAAAAAAAAACAGGTGCTTTCAAAGCACCTGTTTTTTTTATGATAATTAAGACAAAATCTTAACCAAGCATTTCTGTATAGGCAGCAGCGTCCATTAGGTCATTAACTTGCGCTGGGTCGGTCATTTTTATTTTAATAATCCAACCTTCACCGTAAGGGTCGCTATTAACAAGTGCTGGGTTAGCTTCAAGAGCTTCGTTAAATTCAACGATTTCTCCAGAAACTGGGAGCAGGAGGTCGGCAACAGTCTTAACAGCTTCAATAGAGCCAAAAACTTCGTCTTTATCTAAGGTTTCACCAACAGAGGGAATGTCTAAGAAAACGATATCACCGAGCTCATTAGCTGCATGAGCAGAAATACCTACGAAAGCCTCTTCGCCTTCAACTCTCAACCATTCATGATCTTGAGAATACTTCAAATTTTCAGGAATATTCATATTTTTAATTTTAATAGTGATTATTGTTATACTGTCATAATTTCTTTTTCTTTAGCTTCCATGATTTTGTCAACCTTGCTGATTGCTTCATCGGTAGCTTTCTGAATATCGGCTTCTAATTTTTTTATAGCATCTTCTTCTACGCCATCATCTTTTAATTTTTTAGCGTCATCGTTAGCAGAGCGGCGAATATTGCGAATAGCCACTTTTGTTTGTTCAGCATCTTGTTTAGCCTTCTTTACGAGTTCTTTTCTACGTTCTTCAGTAGGAGCTGGGATAACAAGGCGTATAAATTCGCCATTATTTTGAGGGGTAACGCCTAAATTAGCGGCTAATATTGCTTTCTCAATAATAGGTAGCATATTGCGTTCCCAAGGTTGAATTACAATTTGATGTGCATCTGGAGTGTTGATATTCGCTACTTGGTCAATAGGAGTTGGATTTCCATAATAGTCAACTTTAAGACCATCTAACATTTGGGGTGAAGCTTTACCAGCGCGAACCTTTTGTAACTCTTTGTCAAAATGCGCTACAGTCGCATTCATACTCTCTTTTGCTTGTTTTAAGCAGTTTTGTGTATCCATTTTTATGATTTTAATCTAATTAATACTATTTTTATTATTTTCGGGAATTGAATCCGTTATATTGTCTTGCAGTTCTTTTTTTAGGTTTTCAATATCATTCATTTGTTGCAAAAGTTGTTGTTTCAATGATGAAAGTTCTTTTTCTTTTAGGTTTTTGGTCCAATTATATGCAATAAGATAGTGAATTATCAAACCTAAAAGCCAAACAATCAAAACGAAAAGTATAGCAGTGAGAAAAGTTTGGTCATCTTTGCCTTTGAAAAGAAATAGCCAAACAACCCATAAAAAAGCATTGGTTAACAAGAAGATTGTTAAGTGCATTTTGAAAGATGTTCTGCGTGCAGCAATTCTGTTGAGCTTAGCTTCTTCTTCAGGGATAAGGTTAGGATTATTTATGATGCTGTCTGCCATAATTTTAGGTTTAATATAAAAGAGTACCAATCTTTTCTCCAGAGAGAACTTTCAGAAGATTTCCTTTAGTATTAGCGTCATAAACATATATAGACATCTTATTATCTTGGCAGAGTGCGAAAGCAGTCATATCCATGATTTTAAGATTTTTTTGATATGCGTCTGCGAGGGATATTTCGGAGAATTTAGCAGCTGTTGGATTTTTTTCAGGGTCAGCGGAATAAACACCATCAACGCGAGTGCCCTTTATTAGTAGGTCAGCTTTAATTTCTAAGGCGCGAAGGGCAGCACCAGTGTCGGTTGTAAAGAAAGGGTTGCCAGTTCCTCCACCTATGAAAACCACATAGCCATTTTCTAAGTATTCTATAGCTTTTCGCCACGACGTTTTTTCGCTGACGCCTTCAATATCAACGGCAGAGAGAACTTTAGCTTTTACGTTCATACTCTCTAAAACTCCTTGCACAGCAAGAGCATTGATAATAGTTGCCAACATACCCATTTGGTCGCCTTGACGTCTTTCGAAGCCTGAAGATGCGCCTTGCACCCCACGGAAGATATTGCCACCGCCTATAACAACAGCAACTTGTACGCCAGCATCAACAGCATCTTTTATTTCGTTAGCGTAATGCAGAATATGATCGTAGCTTACGCCATAGCCATCGTCGCCAGTTAGCGATTCACCGCTGAGTTTTAATAGTATTCTGCGATATTTCATATTACAAATTTAGGTTGCAAAGATATAAAAAAACCAAATTATTCCTTATTAGTCTTGTAAAAAAGATATTATTAGATAGGTGAATATTTTCGAATTTTGGTTTACTGATACACACAAACATATTAAAATATTCCCAAAAAAGATACTAATGTTGCATGTACATAATTGTTTTGTCTGATTAAAAATGCTGATTCTTGTGCTTGCAACTATAGCTTTTGCAGAATTTATAAGTCATATTTTTACAAAATAGATTGTCTAATAATAAAGAAGTAACCGAAATCAATCGGTTATTTAAGAATTTAGTGGATTTAGAACAATTTAATCTACTTGCTTGCATTTAACATCTTGGGTCATTGTTAAGTGATCTCCAAGCGCACCTGTTGACGAGGCATTTATATCTTCACATTTGCCCTTTTCAATTATTTGAGTAAATTGGGAAAAAGTAGAACTTGTTTCACCAAACTCAAGCTCAGTCATTGTTTGTACTGCGGTGCAATCACAAGTTTTTGTCTTGGAGCATCCCAATTTTACACCATATTGTTAGATATTTCAAAAAATATTACGTAGTTTATTGTAATATTAACTATTTTTGCTCTCCGAAAGAAATCGTATTTTCGTATGAGATATTATATTAAGGGTGCAAATATTGTTAACGAGGGAAATTGTTTTTTTGGAAATATTCTAATCGTTGATGGTTTTATTAAAAAAATATACCAAAAAGATAGAGAATATGAATTTAATGATGCTATAATAATAGATGCAAAAGGAAAATATTTATTACCTGGAATCATTGATGAGCATGTTCATTTTCGTGAACCAGGAATGACAGAAAAAGCTGATATTCTTTCTGAAAGTCGAGCGGCTATTGCAGGTGGTGTTACATCTTTTATGGATATGCCTAATACTATTCCTCAAACAACTTCTAAGGAGTTGATTGTTCAGAAAAATGATATTGCAGCAGAAAACTCACTTGCTAACTACTCTTTTTATATAGGAGCCACTAACGATAATATTTCAGAGATAGAGTCCATAAATCCTTCCGATATATGTGGTATAAAGTTATTTATGGGCTCAAGCACTGGTAATATGTTGGTGAATGACAATATTGTTCTTGAGCGTCTTTTCAGAAATGCACCTTGTATAATAGCTGCTCATTGCGAAGATGAAGAGATTATTAATCATAACACTCAAAAATACAAGGATTTAGTATTAAATGGTGTGTGTGTTCCCGACGCCACATTACATTCCAAAATTCGTACCACAGAAGCTTGTTATAAATCTTCTGCAAAAGCTGTAGAATTAGCAGTAAAAACAGGAGCAAAGTTGCATATTATGCACATTTCTACCGCAAAAGAATTATCGCTTTTTAGTAATAATTTACCTTTAAAGGAGAAACGTATAACGGCGGAGACTTGTCCGCATTATCTTATATTTTGTAACGAAGATTACAAAAATTTAGGTTTTGAAATAAAATGTAATCCTGCCATTAAAACCTCTGCAGATCGTGCAGCTTTATTAAATGCTTTAAACACAGGAATAATAGATACAATAGGTACAGATCATGCCCCACACCTTAATGGTGAAAAATTTACTAACGATTATTTTAGGTCTAAATCAGGTTTCCCATCTATTCAAAATGCTCTCAATATAATGCTTAATTTTGAGAAAAAAGGTGTTGTATCTTTACCTAAAATAGTAGAACTTATGAGCCACAATCCTGCCATCTTATATCAAATTGATAGGAGAGGTTTTATAAGGGAAAATTACCATGCTGACGTTATTTTGGTTGACATAAATACAGACAGTACAATCAATAATGATGATATTCTATACAAATGTGGCTGGACTCCTTATTCAGGAACAGCAATACATTCAAAAATCACACACACATTTGTTAATGGAAACCTCGTTTTTGAGAATGGTAGAATAAACGAAAATTTTAGAGGCGAGAAGTTACAATTTTGCAGATAGAAACATGTTTTGCTCCCGCTCTGTCTCACAATGTCGGCCTGCCCGATGCACGATTCGCCGCAAAACTCTCCGCTCTTTTGAAATTTTACCAGACACTAACAATTCTTATTATCGTTTTTTATTCTTAACGTTTTTTCTATCAATCTGTTAACATCTAATGATATATTCCATTTGTAAGTTATAGTTAAAGCTATTGCAGCCAATAAGAGAGATTTCACAAAGGCATCTATGATGTTCACATACAAACCATTCAAAGGTAAATTTGAAAGATTTTGAGAAACAAGGTGAGCCCAAGTATAATTGGAGACTAAAAGAATTATTATCAATGCAATAATTTTTAATTGTGCTTTTGAAAATATTTGAATATTCAGTTTAAACTTTACAACAAACAATAATGAGACATAGAAAAATATGTACGATATAAGATTTGATAGAGCCGCACCGTTAATTCCAAAATTAGGTATTAATACAAGATTTAGAACAATTGCCAAGGTTGTTAATAGAATAGTAAAAAATAACGACCAATAGTAATGTTTTGAATAATTTAAGATACTTGAACTTACAAATAAAGTAGAATTAATGAAATTAGAAATACCAAGAATAAGCACAACGCTTTTACCTACTTCATAATTAGCACCATTTGGCAAAATCTGAAATAAAACATCAATATTAATCCAAATGAAAATAAAAATTAAAGCACTTGAGAGCATTAAATGCAGAGATACAGATTTACAAATATTTTCAGCACGTTGGAAATCACCATTTTTAATTGATTCGGAAATATTGGGCTGAACTATTGCATTTAATGAGCGATTAGGAATATTAACTACTGTTGCTACGTAATTAGCTATAGTGTAAATACCAGTGAAAGAAAGTCCCATCCCTGCACTCACAAAAAATGTATTTAACAAGGGCATAACAGAGACTGTAATGGCATTCAAGAATAAGAATATCGTATAAAAAAGAATGTCTTTCAATAAAGGCTTTGTTAATATTGAGAAATCAGGTTTTAAGGATATTTTATCAAGATAAAACAGATAGAAAAAATCGACCAGAGCAGCCAAAAAATAGATAGCACAGAATAAGATTATTAAACCATTTAGATCAATTAAATGAAAATATCCATACAATAGATAACCAATAAGAATGCCAAGTCGTACCCCTACTTCACGCACAAATTTAGGCACCACTATTCGCATTAAAACATTCGCATTTGCCTCAAAAACAAGTTGATAAAGCATAAAAAGCGAAAGAGGGAAAACATACTTATAGTATTGTACAAATAGGCTCGAATTTTTTGAAAAAGTTGTAACAATAACCCCGTGAAATATTTTTTCTACTAAACAAAAGATAAAGAAACCTACAATAGGTATTACAAGAGTCCAGAAGAAAAAACCATGGTGGTTAGATTTTTCATCTTTAAAAAATGGGAAAAACCGAATAATAGATGAGCTTGTTCCAAGTTGGGCAAAGCTTGAAAAGAGGATAGCTGTATCAATAAGCACTCGTGTCAAGCCTACCTCTTCTTGTGTAAGATATGCTGTTATAATAAAGAAAGTTGTTAAGAATCCTATAGCAACTCCAAGATAATTTACAATAGTACCTTTGATACTTTGTCTAATAACAAGTCCCATTTTTAAACAGTTAAGTTATTATTGATTTTCAATAATGATAGGTTTTATTGCATCATTCACATTGAAGCATCCGATATTAGTGCGTTTCAGTGCAGACAAATATGCACCACTTTTCAAAGTAAATCCAAAATCGCGAGCGATAGCACGTATATAAGTTCCTTTCGAGCATTGTATTAGAAAATCTATTTCTGGAAGTTCGAAGCGTGTGATTTTAAAATCGTAGATTGTAATATTTTTAGCTTCAAGTTGAGCATTTTCACCGCGTCTTGCAATCTCGTAGGAGCGTTGTCCCTGAAACTTTACAGCGGAAAACACAGGTGGAATTTGTTCTATTTCACCAATAAAAGATTTTGCGGCACGTTCAGCATCATCAAGTGTTATATGATTATAAGGAAATACAGCGTCTATTGGTTTTTCGAGATCATAACTTGGAGTTGTAGCTCCTAAAGTGAAAGTGCCAATGTATGTTTTGTCTTGAGCTTGAATTTGGTCAACGGATTTAGTCATTTTTCCGACACAGATTATCAGAAGTCCTGTTGCTAAGGGATCTAATGTTCCAGCATGACCAACTTTCACTTTTTTGTTGGCAGCGCGCTGCACTTGTCGGCGAATTTTTCCTACAACATCAAAAGAAGTACATTTATAGGGCTTGTCGATTAACAATAAATCACCTTCTGGATTGATATTTAAATCAGGAAAATCAAAAGTTACGTCGTGAACCATTTTTTTTAACATAGTCCAGTAATTATTGCAACCAAACCGACAATTATACAATAGACAGAAAACCAGATAAGATTAGCTTTTTTAACCACTTGAATCATAAATTTACAAGCAGCTAAGCCAGACAAGAAAGCCGCAAAAAAACCACAAAAAAGGGATAATGCTGGTATTCCACATTGAGTAACAGAAAATTCGCCACTAATAAGATCTAAGAAAGCCTCTCCTAAGATAGGGATTATCACCATCAAAAAAGAGAATTGTGCAATTTCTTCTCTCTTAACACCTGCTAATAATCCAGTTGCAATAGTACTTCCAGAGCGCGACAGACCTGGCAAAACTGCAATAGCTTGTGCGCAACCAATTAAGAAAGCGTTTCCAAAAGTGATACCATGTCGTTCTTTAAATTTCACAAACTGAGTCAAAGCAAGCAATAAGGCCGTAATCAATAGCATTGCACCAACTAAAATTATACTATTGTCAAAAAAAGACTCTACAGTATCTTTAAAGAAAAGTCCAACCACCAGCACTGGAATCATAGAAATAAAGATTTTACAAGCGTATTGCATCTCTTCATTCCATTTAAATTTAAAAAATCCGCTAAGAATTTGCCATATTTCTTTGCCAAAAACAGTAATAGTACTTAAAACTGTTGCAGCATGAACCATAACCTCAAAAGTTACATTTCCAGAATATGGGACTCCGAGAATTTCTTTTGCTAAAATAAGATGACCGCTACTACTAACTGGCAAAAACTCGGTCAAGCCTTGCACAAAACCCAAGATGATAGCTTCTAACCAGCTCATTGATTACTTAATTGTTATCTTTTTGGGGTACGCGAGGACGCCACATGATAGCAACAGCTTCTGTAACTAATCCTAAAAATATGAGAATAGGTGCTATTACAAGTCTGCGAGTGTTGAAGATTTCTCCGTCAAAAACCTCGTCAGGAACTTTACCACCACTCAAACATATATAACCAATGAATAGCAGCAAAACGCCAACACCCATCAAGATATAATTTGTAATTCGGAATAAAGGTGCACGTTCCATTTTTTTATTTTTATCTACTTGATAATCTGTTTCTGTAGCCATATTTTAATTATTAAATTTTACAAATAAAGACGTTCGTCATTGATTCGAATATATCTATTAACAGAGATTGCAGAAATAATCATCGTGAATAGCATACCGAGAATGAGTATTGCTGAAAATATAATCACAATGTAGAGCATAGCCGAGAAATCCACAAAATCAGGGGCTACTCTATTTCCATAAAGTAAGAGAATGGCTATAAAAATAATAGCTATAATTCCTCCCCAAACACCTTGAAGTAATCCTTTGCGAACAAAAGGTCGCCTTACAAAACTCGGTGTTGCTCCTACCAAAAGCATACTCTTAATATTGAAACGCTTAGCATATATATTAAGTCGCACGCTATTTGCCACTAACAACATAGAAATAATCATAAAAACAGTACATATAATCAGGATAATCATCTGTATTTTTCTAAAATTATTGCTAATAGATTTAACAATAAAATCAGGATAATCAACATCTTGAACTATAGGATTTTTTTTGAGTTCTTTAGAAATTTTACTCAGGGAATCAGAATTTGCGTATTCGGGTTTGACATTGATCAATATAGATGCATTAATCGGATTTTGAATTATTTCGGTAAAGTTGCTGCCCACAATTTGTTGAGCGGTGAGCGTATTTTCTTCACGAGATGATACCCGCGAGGATTCAATGAAAGGTTTTAGCTTCATAACTTTTTCGAAAGCATCAATGTCAGCTTCTTTAATATCTGAGTAGAATAAGACTTCTATTTCAATTTTTTGCGACAAATTATGGAGATACCTCATCGAAAAGAATGCAAAGAAACATAGGGCTCCAATAAAAAACATTGTGAGAGCAATGCTAAAGACAGAGCCAAAGGCCGAAAGCCTTAATCGAGCTTTTGTAATCCTATCTATTGAATCTGGATATTTTGTCATATTGATAAACTTGGATTAGTATCTGTAAGTATCAGGTTTGAAAGGGCCTTCTACTTTTACACCGATATAATCGGCCTGTTTTTTAGTCAAAGTTGTTAATTTAACACCTATTTTTTCGAGGTGAAGGCGTGCAACCTCTTCATCTAAATATTTAGGTAAATTATAAACTCCTATTGGATATTTATTTTGCCATAGGTCAAGTTGAGCCATAACCTGATTGGTAAAAGAGTTGCTCATTACAAAAGAAGGATGCCCAGTTGCACAGCCTAAATTAACAAGACGACCTTCTGCAAGGATAAAAATAGAGTGCCCATCTGGGAAAATATATTCATCTACTTGCGGTTTAATATTTCGCTTAGTAATATTAGTATCTGACTGTTTTTCAAAAGCTTCAACCTGAATTTCATTATCAAAATGTCCTATATTACATACAATAGATTGATCTTTCATTTTGTTAAGATGTTCAACAGTGATAACATCGCAATTTCCTGTGCAAGTAACATATATATTTCCTTCCTCAAGGGCTTCTTCAACAGTTTTAACTTCATAACCTTCCATAGCGGCTTGAAGAGCACAAATAGGATCTATTTCTGTAACAATCACGCGAGCACCGTAAGCACGCATAGCTTGTGCACAGCCTTTGCCAACATCGCCATAACCACAAACTACCACAACTTTTCCTGCAACCATAACATCAGTGGCGCGTTTAATTCCATCTGCCAAAGATTCACGACAACCATATTTATTATCAAATTTTGATTTTGTAACAGAATCGTTTACATTTATTGCGGGGAATAGGAGTTCACCTTTTTCCATCATTTGATAAAGGCGATGAACGCCTGTGGTTGTCTCTTCTGAAACGCCACTAATTTCTTTAACCATTTTGTGCCAATGCTGCGGATCTTCTTTTAATACTTGTTTCAAAGTTTGAAAAATAACAGCTTGTTCATGAGATTCGGGTTCCGCATCAAGTATTGAAGGGTCGTCTTCTGCTTTATATCCAAGGTGAATAAGCAGAGTTGCATCTCCACCATCATCAACAATTAATTGCGGACCTTTGCCATCAGGAAAAGTGAGAGCATTAACGGTGCACCACCAGTAATCTTCAAGAGTTTCGCCTTTCCAAGCGAACACAGAAACACCATTGTCAGCTATAGCTGCAGCGGCGTGATCTTGTGTTGAAAAAATGTTGCAACTGCACCAGCGAACCTCAGCACCTAAATGTACCAATGTCTCAATCAATACTGCTGTTTGAACGGTCATGTGAAGCGAACCAGAAATTCTTACCCCCTTCAAAGGCTTACTATTTCCATACTTTTCTCTTATAGAAAGAAGTCCTGGCATCTCTTTTTGTGATACATCAATATCTTTATGTCCCCATTCTGCGAGACTTATATCTGCGATTTTGTATTTAATATTATCTAACATTATTGTTTATAATTTATTCTCTGTAATCATTTTTTAATTTTGGACAGAGGTTTCATCTTCCATTTGACGGCCAAAATTCAAATACAAGTTTTTTAATGCGGCTCCTAACTCAGGAGAGATGTTGTTTATTATATTTATTTGACTGTCAACAACTTGTTGTATTTTATTATCGGTATTTGAATCACCGATAAGTTTAGCAATTACCTGAATTTGATAGAAATCATTAAAAGAACGGGCGATTGCCTGCTGATCGAGGTCTGGTCTGCGTAGTTGTGAAGCTATTGACGATTGTAAAGTATTTATATAGTAAGAGGCAACTTTGTCAATTTTGATATCTTTAAAACGTTTAGTTATTGATTTATCAGGATAGTTCTTAGTCAATAACATATTCAAAAACGCAAAATCAGTACTCAAATCAGAACTTCTATAGTCTAAAGTTCTTTCATCTGTATTATTATACCAATTAAAGAGTTCGATTTCTCCATCTAACATAGCGTTGGCCATCTTCATTCCTTCTTTATTAGCTGCGTCTGTTCTAATTCCAAAGAAACTATCCAAATAACCAAGACAAGAATATGTATAACCATAATTGAGGGACATAACAGCTATATAAGGGAAATTTTCATTAGGAAGAATCTCATTTCCACGCTTTAGAACCTCAAGAGCTTTTTCGCTTTTTCCTTCAGAGATAAGTTGATTAGCCAAACGAGAATATAGACGTCTTATCAAAGATGTGAGTCGGATATTGTCTTCATTTTGATAAACGTTAGGATCGTTAAAACCACCCCAAAGATATTTATAAGATTCATGATTAGTAGTGTTGTTATTGCTAACTGCATCAACACGACTATGATCATTGAAAACATTCATAAGATTATGGTAAAGGCGATCAGAGTTGATACGACCAGTTTCACCCATTTGACGACTATTATTACGAATTGGTACCAATTTATAAGCAAAACCTTCGAGTTGGAAATAATCTTCAAGTCCAAGATATGCCTCAGAGCCAGATGTAGAAGCGTAGTAAATAGGACGATCCCAGTTATTGTTAACCAAAATATCCATCATCACAATATAGGCTTTAGAGAAGAAGTTGACACGATCAGACTTAAGATTCCACATCATTTTATCAACTATTAGAGCGGAGTCTTCAGGAGAAACTATACCATTTTCCAACACTTTTTTCTTATCAACAGACAAAGAAAAACTTCCAGGTATAGCCATGCCTGTGCTTCTATAACCGTTATTAGGATTAAGAAGCATAACGTGACGTTGATTATCAAATGTAGGAGATTTGATATAATCAACCACAGCTTTTAGATCAACAAATTGATTTTTAGCGGGTTCTAAATATAGAGCATCGCGTGTTCCATCTCTATATTGTTCCCAAGTCATAGAAATAGGCAATGGGTCTGATTCGTAAGCTTTACGTTTCATTTGGTCAACGTACCAACTTGCACTTAACAGCATTAAATTGCAGACTCTCACATCTGTGCGATAGCCTTCAACTTCTTGAGCATACCACAATGGAAAAGTATCATTGTCGCCTAATGTAAACAAGATAGCATTAGGTTCACAAGAGTCGAGATAATTTTTAGCAATAGCTAAAGCAGTATATCTATCGGATCTATCGTGGTCGTTCCAGTTTTCTTTAGCCATAACGCAAGGTACAAGAGCTAAACAAACAACAGTTGTTAGTACCGCTCCTGACAGTTGGATACCTTTGTTTTCAATCTTTTCAAATAGACGATATATTGCTAAAACGCCGAAGCCTACCCACATAGAGAAAGCGTAGAAAGAGGCAGCAAAAGCGTAGTCGCGTTCACGAGGTTGGAAAGCGTACATATTCAAATAAACAGCAATAGCTAAGCCTGTCATAATGAAAAGCATAAACACCACAAAGCTATGTTTAGAATCTTGTTTTGTTTGGAAAATTAAGCCTATTAAGCCTAAGAGTAGAGGTAATAAATAGTATTTATTGTGTCCTGGGCGTTCCATAGCTGCTGGGAGGTTATTAAGATCTCCAACCATTGGTTTGTCTATAGCTCCAATTCCAGAAATCCAGTTACCATTTTGGTATTCTCCGTGTCCCTGTATATCATTCTGACGACCAGCAAAATTCCACATAAAATAACGCCAGTACATATACCCTAACTGATAGGTGTGGAAAAATTTTATATTTTGCTGCCAAGTTGGAAGATTACCTCTTGCCAAAGACCTACGATTTTCTTTATCCGAAGGACTATCGGAGTTGTAACGATTATTCAACCAATCAATATATAGGTTTTGTTTTTCGGATGACCACATACGTGGAAAAAACATACTTCCCTTAGTATCGTATATGGGTATTTCGCCTTTACGAGGGTTGGATACCACATATTTTTTTGATACTTCATCGCGGTAATAAACAGGATTACCGTCTTCGGTTCCTACTACTTTTGTGTTATAACTTTGACCATAAAGCAAAGGATTTGAACCATATTGTTCACGATTCAAATAAGACAGGAGCGAAACGGCATCTTCTGGGCTATTTTCATCAATAGTTGGATTGGCATTTGAGCGAATTACAAGAGTCATAAATGTTGAATATCCTATGATAAGCATCAACAGTGAGTAAGTGCTAATAGTTATTACTGGACGTTTTTTCTTATTTCCATACCAAATACCAAAGCCAATAATAGCAGCAATAAGCAAGAAAAAGAAAATAACACCAGAATTGAAAGGTAAGCCCAAGGAATTAACAAAGAAAAGATCGAATTTTCCTGATAAGTTAACCATCTGAGGAACTATACCCCAAAGAATAAAACCGAGAAGTATCACCGAGATTATTAAAGTAAATAAAACTCCCCATTCAGCCATAGATGATAATGTGCCCCTTTTTGCGCAAAGCACTAATAATGGAATTGTGATAAAAGCCCAAATCAGAATCATCAATATTGGTGAACAGAATATGCTGAAGCCAAAAGAGAGAATAGCAAAAGCGAGAATAGCTCCCATTTTTGTAGCTTTGGGATTAAGACGATAATAGATTATTAAACCAATAGCTGGGAGAGTTAAAAGATTTAATAGGTGAACACCTATAGAAAGACCCACTAAATATGCTATAAGAACAATCCAACGATTTGGATTCACGCCTTGAATAGGATTTGCATATTCTTCATCCCACTTAAGAATACACCAAAATACTAAAGCGGTGAAAAACGAAGACATAGCATAAACCTCTCCTTCAACTGCAGAAAACCAGAATGTATCTGTGAAAGTATAGGTCAAAGCTCCCACGAGAGCAGTTCCTAATACTGCTACAAATCTCGGAGTGTTGAGTTCGCCCCATTTAGACACTAATTTACGAGCAAGGCGCACTATTGTAAAATAGAGCAGCATTATTGTCAAACCGCTACAAACGGCCGACATACAGTTTACGCAAAAAGCCATCTTAGTAACATCGCCTCCTGCGAAAAGAGTTGCAATACGCCCAATTATCTGGAATGTTGGTGCTCCAGGTGGATGCCCTATTAACAGTTTTGATGTGGTAGCGATATATTCACCACAATCCCACCACGAAACTGAAGGTTCAGCAGTCATGATATATACGGCAGAAGCCACAACACCAATTATTAAGCCGATAAGATTGTTAATCCTTTTCTGATTTTTTGTCATATTCAAAATTATTACTTATTATCTAAAAATAGTTACTATTTTGTAGCTGCTTTGAATTGTTGTAAAAACCTGACGTCGTTCTCAAAATAGAGGCGAATATCATTGGTTTTATATTTCAACATAGTCATTCTTTCAATTCCGAGACCAAAAGCGAAACCACTATATTTGTTGCTATCTATTCCACAATTTTCGAGTACGTTTGGGTCAACCATACCACAACCAAGAATTTCCACCCAACCAGTATGTTTACAAAGATTGCAACCAGCACCTCCACAGATATTGCAAGATATGTCCACCTCTGCTGAAGGTTCTGTAAAAGGAAAATAAGAAGGGCGTAAACGAATCTTAACCTCATTTCCAAACATCCTTTGTGCAAAATACAAGAGAGTCTGTTTCATATCAGCAAAAGAGACATTTTCTGCTATGTATAGACCTTCAACCTGGTGAAATATACAATGAGCGCGTGAAGTTATTGCCTCGTTACGAAATACTCTACCAGGACAAATAACACGAATTGGAGGTTGTTGGCTTTCCATCGTACGCACTTGCAACGACGAGGTATGAGTGCGTAAAAGCACATCTGGGCGAACTTTTATAAAAAATGTATCTTGCATGTCGCGAGCGGGATGTTCTTCAGCAAAATTCAACGCTGTAAACACATGCCAATCGTCTTCAATATCAGGGCCTTCAACGGCAGAAAATCCTATCTCTTCAAAAATCTGACGCACCTCATTCATCATAATCGAAATTGGATGCATAGAGCCTACTGTTTGGCGTGCGGCAGGGCGAGTAATATCAGGAATCTCTACTGTTTTTGTGTTTGTCGTTGATTCAATGACAGCCTTATACCTATTATAACTATTTTGCGCAAGGTCGCGAAGATCATTAACTAATTGCCCGAACTCTTTTCGATTCTCTTGTGCTATATTTTTAATCTGACCAAAAAGCGATTGTATCTCGCTTTTCTTGCTCAGAAATTGAAGACGAAACTGTTCTAATGACTCTGCGTTCTCAACTTTGAAATTCTCAATCTCCGCTTTTATCTCTTCTATACTTTTCATACGTAATTTGTTGTTTTCGATTGATGTATAATCACCAAAATCTCTATTTCAGAATGGTGGCACTTATAATCTTAATGTCTTGTATAGGTCTGTCTGAAGCATCTTTTTGCTGTTCTGCTATTTTATCAACAACATCCATGCCTTCTAAAACCTCACCAAAAACAGTGTAGTCTCCATCCAAGAAAGGAGCACCACCTACTGTTGTATAGATTGCAATCTGTTCGGGTGTAAAAGTTTTACCTGTACGTTGCGAAATCATATTCATATAATTGTTGTCGCAAACAGTTCCATCAACTATATAAAATTGGCAGCCTGAAGACTCCTTTTTAGGATTTACATTATCGCCCATACGAGCAGCAGCAACAGCTCCGCGTTTATGATAATGATTTGATCTAAATTCTGCAGGAATTGTGTAACCAATATCACCACTGCCAAGGTGCTGACCTGATTTTGCATTCTTGGAATCTGGATCGCCTCCTTGAATCATAAATCCTTTGATTATTCTATGAAATAAAACACCATCATAAAATTTCTCGTTCACCAATTTTTCAAAATTTGCCTTGTGATTAGGAGTGTCGTCATACAATGCTATCGTAATATCTCCCATAGATGTTTTTAACAAAACTTTTGTCATCTTTTCGGTATTATTTTCTGATATATTTTTCTCTGTTTTATTAACTTCATTTTCTGTTTTTACTTTTTTTGGTGAATTACAAGCAGTAAAAACAACAACA
Organism: uncultured Bacteroidota bacterium; assembly: GCA_902797625.1. Classification (GTDB taxonomy): domain Bacteria; phylum Bacteroidota; class Bacteroidia; order Bacteroidales; family WCHB1-69; genus F23-D06. The sequence continues at coordinate 15,580 of CADBTU010000016.1, forward strand.
GTCAAAATTATTGATAATATTATATACTTTCTCATTTTAGTATGAATAAAACATTACAAGCCGCAAAAATACAAAAAAATACAAAGAAGCGAGGATAATTGTTATCAACCATTTTTTATCAATAACAATTGTATTTTTAATTGTTAAACATTGCTGTCAGCTAAAACAAAAAGTAAACTTTTAGCGCATGCGGGGAAAACTTTATAACAGACAATAATAATTGCTAACATTTCATCTTAAGTTAGACACTTTTTGCAGAACTTCAACTAAATTTGTTCTCTTTTAGCTAATTCGTAAAACATATTTGCACCACTTTCGATAATATCATCTGGAAAATCATAATCTGGATGATGTAGTGGCGGTTGCTCTGTCCCCGAACCTAATCCAAATAAAGCTCCATTATAATGCTGCGTGAAGAGCCCAAAATCCTCTCCCCAAAAGAAAGGATTCTTTTTCTCAACATATTTTATACCAAGGCTTTCAGCACTTTCTTTTACTCTTGATACAGCCGTCTCAGAGTTGTTCGAAGCTGCAAAATATTCAAGCCAAGAAATTTTACTTTTTAAGCCCATAGTTTTTTTCGTTTCTTGTTTTACAATTTCTTCAATATCTTTTTTGATATTTAGAAGTTTTTTGTCAACAGTTGTTCTTATCGTAAATCTTAATATACCTTGTCCTGCGGCAACACCGTAAGCTTCTCTACCAACCCTAAATTCTATGAGGGTAGTAATACAGAAATCAGAAGATAATATGTCGTGATTATTATATGAACTAATTTTCTTTGTTATTGCTTGTGCTGCATCGTAAGGAGAAACAGAGTTCCAAGGTTCTGCCGCGTGTGATGTTTTCCCTAATAATATAATCTCACAACTTATTACAGAACAAGTAAAACTTCCTAATTTACAAATTATTGCATTTTTTTCTTCTCCTGGAATATTATGCAAAGCGTAAACTCTTTCTATCTCATAATCATCTAATAAAGACTCTTTTAAGATCTCAATAGCACCCTTGCCTGTTTCTTCAGCTCCCTGAAATAGAAGCAGTATTTTGCCTCTATTTAACGGATTTTGATGTAACATTTCAGCTAATTTTAATAAAATTGTACAGTGTCCATCATGACCGCATTTATGCGAAACTCCGTCATTTTTAGAGTGATAATTTAAATCTATTGCTTCATCCACTTTTATTGCATCCATATCAGCACGGAAAAGTACAATTTTTCCGTCGTTACCAAAGCTAAATTCTGCTAAAATATGATTTCCATTTGAAAACTTGAGGATTTTTGTTGGTTTAGTCTCTTTCAATTTATCAACAATGAACGCTGAAGTTTTTGTTTCGCAGCCTGAAATTTCGGCTATCGAGTGTAGCTGATGACGTATTTCTGTAAAATTCATAAATTTCAATTTTAATGGTGATAAGGTTCATTGTTCAGAATTGTGCATACTCTGTACAATTGCTCTGCAAAAATTAGTCGCACCATAATATGTGGAAAGGTAAACTTTGATAAAGCTATTTGTGAATTTTGGCGAGCATATACATCATTGGAAAACCCATACGCTCCACCTATTACAAAAGTCAGAACTTTACGTCCAGAATTAGCACATTGCTGTACAAAATTTGCAAATTGCACAGAGGTGTACTCTTTACCTCGTTCATCTAACAATATCACAAGTTCGTCTTTTTCTATTTTTTTTAGAATTGCTTCACCTTCTCGTTTTTTTTGTTCCTCTTCCGACATATTTTTAGCGTTCTTCAGATATGGTATAGCAACTATTTCGTAAGGAAAATATGAAACTATTTTCTTAGTGTAAGATTTTATTGCCTCATCGAACATATCACCGTCAGGCTTTCCCACCCATATTAGTTTTATTTTCATAATGTATTACTTGTTTTATGGGCGCAAAAGTAGTATTTTTGAGATAATTTTTCTATTTTTGCGACCATGTTTGTGAGAGGAAATTTGAAACAATAGCAAGTATTTTTAATTATATAATCAAGTTCTGTTATGATTTTAACAACAACATCCATTGTAGAAGGAAAGCAAATTGTAAACTATCATGGCGTAGTTTTCGGAGAAGTTATTTCTGGAGTAAATTTTGTTAAAGATTTCTTTGCAAGTATAAGAAATGTAATTGGCGGGCGGTCAGGTTCTTATGAAAACGAACTAATGAATGCTCGTAATAAGGCGTTGCAAGAACTCGAAGACCGTGCCCTAAAATTAGGTGCTAATGCTGTTATAGGTATTGATATAGACTACGAAGTTTTAGGAGAAAATAACGGTATGTTAATGGTTACAGCATCAGGTACTGCCGTAACTATCGTATAATTGTTACAAATGTTTTAATAAAACCATGTCTCCACATCAAAAAAAAGTATATCTTTGCGACCCTAAAAATTTATGTAAAGAATATGACAAACAGTGAAAAATTAGGCTCAAAGAAAGAAGAGCAAGTGCAAGAAAATGAAAATTTTGTAACTAAAATTCTCTCCTTTTTCAATAAATACCAGAACATTATTTATGGTATTATTACTGGTATTCTTGTTGTAATTATAGCACTGATGGCTTTCAATAGATTCTATTTGCAAAAGAAGAACGCCGAAGCTTCCGCTCAAATAACACAACCTATTCAATGGCTTTCACAAGGTGATACAGCATCTCTCAAATTAGCTCTTGAGGGAGATGGCGAAAATGAAGGATTTATAGATATTGCAAATAACTATAAGATTACAAAAACCGCTAACACTGCAAATTATTACGCAGGTTTAACGTATCTTAAACTTGGCAAAAAAGATGAAGCCCTTGATTATTTGAAAAAATTCAAAAAGAAAGAGGATGTTCTATGGTATGCTTGTCAAGCAGTTATAGGCGATATTTACGATGATATGGGCGAAGAAGATAAAGCTATCAGCCAATATGAGAAATCTGTTAAGGGTCAAGATCCTTATTTTACTCCTATTAACCTTTTCAAACTTGGTCAAATGTACGAAAGAAAAGAAGATTGGAACAAAGCTCTTAATGCTTACCAAAGAATTGAAAATGAATTCTATACTGAATATAATAGAATGAGCGTTGCTCAATATGTAGAAAGAGCAAAATCAAAAGCTTCAAAATAAAATTATGATTGAAAAGAAGAAAAACTTATCGGAATTTATTCCTTTTGAGTTTTCTTCCGCAAAAGATAAAAGAATCGGTATTGTGGTTAGTGAATGGAATAACCACATTACCGATTCGCTTTTGAATGGTGCGGTAGATTGCTTGAAAGAATACGGATTTACACAAGAAAATATAATTATTCACAATGTTCCAGGTAGTTTTGAACTTCCACTTGGCGCAAAATGGCTCCTTCAAAATTCTTCTGTTGATGCTGTTATTTGCGTAGGTTGTGTTATTCAAGGTGAAACTCGACATTTTGATTTTATTTCTCAAGCTGTTGCTGATGGCATTATGAATGTAGGATTAGATTTTGCAAAGCCTGTTGTTTTTAGTGTTTTAACAACTAATGATATGCAGCAAGCCGAAGAGCGTGCAGGTGGCAAACATGGTAATAAAGGAGTTGAAGGTGCTATTACCTGCTTGAAAATGCTTAAAATGCACGATTCGCTATGAAAAAATTAAGAGTAGTTTTTATGGGAACCCCAGAATTTGCGGTTTCAACACTTGATGCTATTCGTAAGAGCGGACATGACGTTGTTTGCGTTGTAACTACCCCTGATAAACCTGCTGGACGTGGACAACAGATACGCTTCTCTGATGTTAAAAAATATGCCTTGGAACATAATTTACCTCTTCTTCAACCCGAAAAATTGAAAGATGATGGATTTGTTGAAGACCTGCGCGACTATTTAGCAGATGTTTTTGTGGTTGTGGCTTTCAGGATGTTGCCAAAATGTGTTTATCAAATTCCACCTTTGGGAACTTTTAATGTACACGCATCACTTCTTCCTCAATATCGCGGTGCTGCTCCAATTCAACGCGCCATTATAAACGGGGAAACGAAAACTGGCGTAACAACTTTTCTCTTAGATGAACATACCGATACAGGTGCCATTTTAAATCAAACTTCGGTTGATATTCAATCCGACGACAACGCTGGTTCTCTTCATGATAAATTGATGATCGCTGGAGCTGAAATAGCTGTTCAAACTCTTGAACAATTAGCTAATAATTCAGCCTCCCCAAAACCTCAAAACTCTGTCGAACCTCTTAAAAGTGCTCCTAAAATTTTCAAAGATGATATGCATATCAATTGGAATAATCCTGCTTCTCAAATTCTAAACCTAATACGAGGATTGTCTCCATACCCCGCTGCGTTTTCTATCTTAAAACTTAAAAATGATAATTATAGGCAAATTACACTGAAAATTTACGATGCGGAAGTCTCTTCTTCTAAAAGTGATGATAATCCAGGTAAAATTATTGTCGATTCTTCAAAAAAAATGCAAATTTGCACCCAAAATTTCAATATTATAGTCAAATCTTTACAAATTGAAGGTAAAAGGCGTATGAATATTGAAGATTTTTTAATCGGATTTCGTTTGGAAAATTACATTGATTGTTTATTTTGATGTAAATACTAATAGTTAATCAGATTAAATATAAACAATATCAACATTTTATCCACAATCAATAAACAATACCTATATTTAACAAAATTTACTAAATTTGTGGCTCAAATTAAATACTAACTTTTTAAATCAAAAAACATGAACAAGAGTGAATTAATTAGTGCAATGGCTGAAAAAGCCAATTTGACAAAAGTTCAAGCTAAAGCTGCTTTAGAATCTTTCATTGCTTCTACAGAAGAAACTTTGAAAAAAGGTGATAAGATTTCTTTGATCGGATTCGGTACATTCAGCGTAGCTGACCGCAAAGCAAGAACTGGTCACAATCCACAAACTGGCAAAAAAATTAAAATTGCTGCTAAGAAAGTCGTTAAATTCAAAGCTGGTTCAGCTTTCGACAATATGAAATAACGAATTTTTTATTCTTTATTTACTAAAAGCCCTTGTATAGGGCTTTTTTGTTATATAATGATGAAAAAGATAGAAGATAAAGTATTGAGAAAAAAGTTAGTTGGATATTTGGAAACATTTGTTTCAGATGATCGTAAAGCAACACTTCAAAGAGTTTTGAAAAATAGAACAAGACATATCACTGTTGTGCTTGAGGATCTGTATCAAACACAAAACATAAGTGCAGTGCTTAGAACTTGTGATTGTTATGGAATACAAGATGTTCACGTTTTACAAAATCGCAATGAATTTGAAATACACAAAGACATTAGCATGGGAGCTGATAAATGGTTATCAATAAGTGAGTATAGATTTGACGAGGACACTGAAAATGTAAAACATTGTATTAACAGTTTGCACGAGAAAGGTTATTTAGTTGCAGCAACTCTTCCAGATGAAAGACAGCGTACAATTTTTGATATTCCTACGGAACAAAAAGTTGCTTTTCTTTTTGGTACCGAACTTACTGGTTTATCAAATGAGGCCAAAAAATATGCTGATATAAATGTATTAATTCCTATGTATGGTTTTACAGAAAGTTTCAATATTTCAAATTCTGCTGCAATAATTTTGTCGCATACTTCAGAAAAATTACGCAAATCAAATACCCTGTGGCAACTCTCGGAAGATGAATCTGAGGAGCTTTATTTTGAGTGGTTACAAAAAAGTGTCAGAAATCCTGATGCTATGATAAGACATTATCTTTCTAAGTTATATTAGCTAAGAACTTTTGTGTTCATAAGATCTTCATTGTAGAGTTTTCGCCATTTAATAAATCCTAAGCAGGCAACTACCGTATATATACAATATAGCACAGCGGTAGGGTGGAGGCCTTTCCAAAAATATAAACCAACACTTACCACATTAACAACAATCCATAGGATCCACTGTTCGAGGTATTTCTGTGATAGCATCCACATTGCTATAATACTTAGCGATGTTGTAAAGGAGTCGCCAATTGGTACGGGACTATCTGTAAACTTATATAATATCAAATAAATAACTATCCACAAAATAACTGCCACTAAGATTATTGGCAAAATTTTTTTTGATGGAGTTTTAGAAATTTTAAAATCTTCCCTTTTTTTAATTTGTTCTTTTTTACGCAGCTTATAGCTCCAAACAGCAAGTCCATAAATATTTGCCAAGATATAGTACATATTAAGGAAAGCATCTGCATAAAACTTGCCATTTAAATATATCACAACATAAAATATGGACATTAAAATTCCCACAGGCCAGAGCCAAACATTAGCTTTATATTCTAAAAACAGATATAATAATCCTATACACGCTCCAATTATCTCTACAATTTCCATTATCAACAAATTTTACAGAACATCAACGATTATTTGTTAATAATTATTACTGTGAAATAAAAAAAAAATAATAATAACTGTTACCTTTGCAGCAAAATAAAGTTTAGAATGAGGTCTTTATATAGAGGATTTTTTAAAATCCTAACATCCATAATCGTAATAATATGCGTAGCAAATACAGGTGTACTTAGTGCACAATCTGGAAAAAGCAGTGCGCAGTTAAAAAAAGACCGACAAAAAATAGAATCAGATATAGCCAACACTCAAAAACTACTCAAGAAAACAGAATCTAATCAAAAAGCTGCTGTTCAACAGGCCGCTCTTATTCGTCAACAAATTCGCAACCGCGAAGAGATGATTACAAACCTCAACTCCCAAATCATTAAAATGGATGATGAACAGGAACAAAACGAACGCGAAATAAAACAGTTAAACAAGAGGCTTTCTTATATGAAAGCTGATTACGCTCAAATTGTTTACAATGCCTATAGAAATAGACGATTATTAGACAAAATCACTTTTATCTTATCTGCAGAAGATTTTTCTCAGATGTTCAGACGAATGCGTTACTATAGCATATTTGCCAAAAATATAAGAGAGCAATCAGAACAAATAACCAAAACATCTGAAGATTTAACAAAGAAAAACGAAGAAATCGAAGAATTACGAAGCGATAAACTTAATACATTATCAACCAAAGAGAAAGAAATTAAAAATTTAGAGTCAGATAGAAAGAAAAAGACTCAAAATGCAGAACAATTAAAAAAAGAATCTCAAAAGTTGAGTGCAGAACTCAAAAAGAAACAGCATAAACGTAAAGAGATTGATGCCGCAATCCAAAAAGCAGTAAAAGATGAAATTGCAAAAGCAAATGCTGAAAGAAAGAAAACTGCTAAAGAAAATGCAAAAAAACCTTCAACTGAAACAGCTACAACAGCTTCATCAAAATCACGCGCAACAACAACAATCTCGATGACCCCCGAAGAAAAGAACCTTAATACATCTTTCGTAAACAATAAAGGGAATCTTCCTTGGCCTGTGGCAAAAGGCGCAAAAGTTAGCGACTTTGGAAATTATTCGCATCCAGATGTACCTTCAGTTCAAATTGAAAATCACGGAATTGATATAATGGTTGAATCTGGAACTTCAGCTCGAGCCGTATTCGATGGTGTTGTTACGAGCGTGATGAATATTATGGGCACAACAGTTGTAATGATTCGTCACGGTGAGTATCTCACGGTTTATCAGAATCTTGCAAATACAAAAGTTAACAAAGGAGATAAAGTAACCACTAAACAAACTATTGGAACTATTGCTAAAAGTGCAACATCTAATACCCATGAGCTTCATTTTGAAATATGGAAAAACGACAAATACGTCAATCCTAATGAATGGTTAGCAAGAAGATAAGACAATGATTATTAAAACAGCTTCATATATTCAGAGCGAATGCGACTGGAGGAAATGTCCAGCACCAATATTTCCAGAGTATGCTTTCATTGGACGTTCTAACGTGGGAAAATCTTCCCTTATCAATATGCTTGTAAACAACAAAAGCTTAGCTAAAACGTCATCAAAACCTGGAAAAACTCAAACCATCAACCATTTTATAATCAATAATAATTGGTACCTCGTTGATTTACCAGGATATGGGTTTGCTAAAATATCTAAATCAATGCGCGAAAAATGGCAAAAAATGATTTCTGATTATCTCCTTTTTCGCGAGAATCTCCAACTTGTTTTCGTTCTTGTGGACTCTAGAATAGAACCTCAACAAATAGATATAAACTTTATAAATAATCTTGGTGAAAGCGGTATTCCTTTTGCAATTATTTATACAAAAACAGACAAAATATCTAAAGCTAAAACAGATTCTACTATCCAAAAAATGAAAAATGTTCTTTCAGAAACTTGGGAAGAACTTCCTCCTATATTTAAATCTTCTGCTATTGAAAGTGCTGGAAAAGAAGAAATTTTGAATTATATAGAAAAAATTAATAACAATTTTAATAATATCTAAAATGCAAAAAATAGCATATTCCTTGATTTTTGTATCTTTAATTATGGCTTTTTCTTGCTGTAAATCTTCAAAATCAACCAAATCTTTAAATAAATTACAACTTGTTGCTACTCAATGGAATCTAACCCATATTGAAAACGAGGATATTAAAAATGAATTTGCTCTTAGACCTTTTATAATTTTTGATTCAGCAGGAACGCTTCGAGGTAATTTAGGTTGCAACTCTTTTTTTGGAGAATATCAATTATTTAGAAAAAACAAAATTAAAATAGATTATAAAGGTGCTACTAAACGTCTTTGCGACAAGATGGAAGTAGAAAAGATATTTATTAATGCTATGAAAAAAGATATAACCAACTATAAAATAGAGAAAAATGAACTCATTCTGTTTTCAGATAAAACTGAAATTATGAGATTCACGGGAGTAGATTTTAGGGAAGTTGAATAATATTAGAGCATTGGTACACAGGTTATTACATCATATAAACTGTCTATTTCAAAATCATTTTTCATAGGCTTAATTAAAGCTTTATCTTTTTCTGTATTTCCAGTTCCTAGATCCAAATCGCTTGTGAATTCAACTTTTATAGCTGTTTCTTTATAACCGAATTTTGAATAGAAATTTGTTAAAGCTTTATCTTCGGGTATTAAAAACGCAAAATTAAAGTCTTCTTTTTTACATCTTTCAAAAAAAGTATTCATTAGTTTTGTTGAAATCCCTTGATTTTGATATTTTGGATCAGTTGCAACACCATAAATATATGCTGCCTTACCAATATTTGTTTGGCATGGAATTACAAATAACATTGCAACTATATGACCATCAACTCTTTCGACAAAAGAACAATGATTAAAATAGTATCTTGACAAGAATTGAAAAACTGTAGTATCATCCTTTCCAAAACATTTTTTCCACACGCTAATAATGTCGCACATATCGTTGTTTTTAAAGAGTGCTGTTGTTTTAAAATTCATTTTCTCTGGATTATACGACATTTTAGACTTTCTTAAACCTGGCAATCCAAGGTCCTCTTCTCTATTAATGTAAACATATTTTTCTGGAAGGTGTTGAGTAAAAAGATAATTTATCATTTGATAAACTCCTTCATACTTTATATCGCCTTTTTCAACGTGAGTACAAAAAGTTTCAGGGTTAATTTCACTTCCATAGGTAAAGGCAACAATTTCATTATCTACAAAAAGTGCGCCTCCAATAAGACCTAATGAATCAAAATTATCGAAAGCTCCCTTTATTGCAACATACTCTGAAACAGCAGATTCGTCGTTACAATGTTGCTTAACCCATTTTTCCTCTAATTTTAAGCAATGATGAATATTATTTTTTGTAATCGGTTCATATTCATAGGAATATAACGATTTAAATTTGTTTATATGATTCCGTTTTTGTGCTAATTTTTTTCCCTTTAAGGTTTTTAAAGATTCAGATAAATATATATAATCAGCAAAATCACGATTTTTATCAAAAATAAAACAATTGTTACAAGAAGCTTCTACCAACTCACATTCATCTTCACTTAAGCCCATCAGAGTGAGAGTTTGATTAAATTGAAGAGCATCTTCAAGAAGAACAGGTAATATTTCTTTATAATCAGGTTTAATTTGCTGAGAAACAGGGATATACGCCATTCTTCTTTCTCCATTTATATAAGCACGAATAATAAGCCAGTTTCTATATTCAACCCATTGAGTTTTGTAAAAATGTTGCCAACAAAACAGATTAACAAAAGCTCTGTCGCAGGTTTTAGAATTTTTTTTCAAATAGAGATCAAAGAGACTCTTATTGTCGATTAGTATAGATTTGAAATTTAGCATAATAAAAGAAAACAAGCCCTTCCGTATTTTTCAGAAGAGCTTGCAGGTTATATTAAAGAACGATTTATCTGCGTTTTCCTTGCGTTTGAGAGCCTACGCGAGCCATGGCACAGCGGAATCCGATATAGTCAGTAGATTCATCTTCGTCTAAATAGCGACGCGTGCCTGGTGAAGACCAATAAGGAATGTCTCTCCAAGATCCACCTTTATATACTCGGGCGTAGTCACTAACGAGTGAATAATCGTAATTGGTATTTATGTTCTTTGAGTACATCATGTTTGTAGATTCAGTATTAGTAGTTGCATTTTTCCAGTCATCCATATCTTTTAGAGACTGCCAATCGCCATCAAGATAGTTTTTATTATCGGCGGCGCGGTAATTACGTCTTCTATCATTTTTAAAGTCTGATACAGGAACCATAGGTATTTTACCTACGCTGTCGCGTTCAGCAACCGTACCATCTTCTAATAATTTTTTAGTTTCGAAATAGTTACCACGGAATGGGTTAAATTCTGTAGCATCATCATGAGAAGTTTGTCTATAAACGTCCATTACCCATTCGGCAACATTACCAGCCATTTGATACAATCCATAGTCATTAGGCCAATCTGTTTTAACTTCTTTAGTTTTGAAGCCAGCGTCGTTAAGTGCACTTGCAACACCCATCAAATCACCCCTACCACGACGGATATTAGTCATAAAGTCGCCGTAATATCTTTTATCTTCAGTACGTAACTGTTGTCCGTTCCAAGGATAAACTTTACGTTCAAGAACGCGTTCATTGAGAGTGTTACCAACAGTGCTATAAGCTGCATATTCCCATTCTGCTTCGGTAGGAAGTCTATATTTTGGTAATAGAATACCGTCTTCCATCTTAACATTACGATATTCACCACTTGATATATATCTTAGACGTTTTTGTCCTTCTGCTTCGTATGATTCATAGGTAAGATACGCATCAGTATTGAAATAACCTTCCGCAGATGGTGTTTCAGCAAATTCGATATAGCCACGGTCAACGAGAATTTGCTCATTCACACGGTCGGTGCGCCAAGCAGCATAATTTGTTGCTTGCAGCCAACTTACACCCACAACAGGATAGTACCTATAAGCAGGATGGCGGAAATAGTATTCAACATCTGGCTCATTATAACCGAGACGATCGCGCCAAACATTTTCATCAGGAAGAGCGTTATCATAAACCACTTTCAAATCCTGAGGAATAAAAACGCGTTCCAGCCAATGGAGATACTCCAAATAGTCCACATTGGCAATTTCGCATTCATCCATATAGAAAGAAGCAACAGAAACTCTACGAGGAGTGTTGTTCCAATCTTTCATCACATCTTCTTCCATCTGCCCCATCACAAAAGTGCCACCTTCAATAAAAACAAGACCTGGGCCTGTTGCCTGTTCTTCGAATGGTGCTACTTCAAAACCGCCATTCTTTGCATCATTATAATTCCAACCTGTCGTAGCAGATTGTTGTTTTTTACAGCTCGACATTCCTATCAATATAGCTGCAATAGTAAATAAACCAATTATTTTTTTTGTTGTATTCATTGTTATAATATTTTTCTATGTTGATTAAAATGATGGACAAATAAGGTCTTTAACGGCTTTACGTTTATTTGGACAAGGAAGTAAAATTTGCATTGATACTTCGTGGCTTCCTCCAGTAGCATTTTTTAATTTACTAATTGTTGCATCATAAGAATATGCAACTTTAAACCAACTATACTCCAATCCAAACATAAAAATGAGAGCATCCATATTATGGAAAGATTGATCAGTATAAATTGGATTATTATTTTCATCTATGCCATTATAAACATGACCTTTGTAAGTAAGACCATGACGCAACCACATACCTACTGTGAAAGGATAAAAATTTAAGTAACAACCTTCACTAAAATAGTTAAAATTTTGTTGATGTTGATAAATAAAATTAGGACTTATGGATATATCTCCAAAAGATGTCTCTTTCTTACTCTTACGTTTTAAATCAAAATATCCTCCTACGTGAGCAGTATATTTAACAGGGCGGTATTCGTAAGGGTCGCCTGGATTGTTAGAAGAAAGAAAACCATGAGCTCCAGTAATCGGAACCATGTGATGAACAGCGAGACCAAAATACAAATGCGGAGTGTAACCCAAGAAACCAGCTGCCATATCAAAAGAGTGGATTTTACCAGACTTTCCATCAAAATTTTCAGATGTTTGGTAAACAAAACCATACCTAGGGTCTATCATATCTCCAAAAGTGAGTTTTTCCCAAGAAATACCGCGAAACTCGTATGATGCTTGAAGAGCGAAACGCAAATTAAACTTGCGAGCTACTTTCAATTTGAATGAATACATTGCGCTTGCAGAATATGTATTGATAATTCCTCCCTCTCCCGCACGATCACCAAAAAGGAGTACACCTATTCCTCCTGAAATCTTATCAAAATGCTCGTCATAAGACGCGGTGTATGTCATAAATGTGCCAGGAGCTGCAGGCCATTGGTCGCGAAAATGAAGTGAAACTCGTGGACAAATATTTGTTCCTGCGAAAGCTGGGTTTAAATACAATGGATTTGCAAAATATTGCGAAAACATTGCATCCTGTGCTTTCACAGACACTCCCGAGACTGTCAGCACAATGGTCAATATGGCAATTATCTTTCTTTTCATACTACTTTATAATATAAGCGGGCAAAGATACAAAAATATCTTCTACTTTAAACGTCTGTAATTTTAGTTTTGTTACATTTGCACCGCAATAATTTTAACGGCATTCCGTTTAAAAAATTGCATTACGGTTTAACTAAATTAACGATAAATGAAGTTTCTTTCTTGGGTGAAAATTTTTCTTTTTTTTGTGTTGTTGTTGTATATTGTTGATATTCAATCACAAACAATAAGAAAAACTTATTATTTTTCTTGGACTGACCCTATCTCTTTTACCTTTTCTGATGGTTATACTATTTCGTGCTTGAATTTTGAAAATGCGATTTTTCTCAAAGAAAATCCCAAATTACCCTCTTTTTATGAAAAATTACCTGTTGATAAAAATTTTTCAAATTATTCCGTAAAAGTTATCTCTCAAGAACTCTCAGATTTAGATTTTGAGTTATCTAAACTTATTCCCGATGATTTTGACTCTAAGGATATTTCTTTTGATGTTAAGACAGTTACAGAAAAACATAAAAAATATACTCAAATATCCTTTGTCCCGATTATTAAAACTTCAAAAGACAGATATAAAATCGTTACTTCTATAACCTTAGAAATTGAAAGTATCGAAGAAGAAGCTCTTCGACCCTTAAAATCTTATGTTTCTCAATCGGTGCTTGCAACAGGACAATGGTATAATTTTATTGTTAATGAAACAGGTATTTTCAAAGTTACACATAGTGATTTATTAGCTATGGGGATGAGCGATCCTATAAGTTCAAATCAATTAGCTCTTTTTGGAAACGGGGGTTCTATGCTTCCTGAAGATAATTCCATTAAACGTATTGACGATTTAAGAGAAATTCCTATACACATTTTTGATGGTGGTGATGGTAAAATTGACAATAACGACTATTTTATCTTTTATGGAGAATCGCCACACACCATTAAATTTGACACTATAAATCATCAATTTTCTCACGTATTCAACATGTATTCTAATTATTCTCATTATTTTGTAACACAAACACCTGGAATTGGTGAAAAAAAACGAGTTCAAAGTGTTGATAACAGTACTCTTCAAGAAAATAAAACAGTTGATGATTTCACTTTTTTCGATTTTGTAGAAAAAGATCTTTACAATTTATGTGAATCTGGAAAAGATTGGTTTGGAGATCGTTTCGATATAACTCTAAATAGAGACTATACAGTACAATTACCTTCAGTTCCTACTGGTGCTGGGCGTATTTCAGTGCGCGGTGCTTCCACGGCTACAACGGTATCTCAATTTAAAATATTCGTCAATCAAAGTCAATTGGGCAACATTACTCTTGTTGCGCCTAATAGCAGTGCTATTGCTCGTATCTCTTCGGGAACTCTGCCGCTGAATGTTGCATCTTCAAATCTAAAAATAGGCATCAATTACACTAAACCAACAACGTCAGCAACAGCTTATTTGGATTGGATAGAAGTTGAAATTCCCTGTAAGATAGCATTATATTCAGGACAAACACCTTTTCGTAATTTCTCTACAGTAGGTTCCAATAATGTTACCAAATTTATAATCACAAATGCTTATGAATCAGCGTATTTATGGGATGTTACCGATCCCGCTGAAACAAGTAGGATTTTATTAAAAAAAGAGGATCAAACACTTTTTTTTAAAGCCAAAACAGAAAAATTGCGTGAATTTATAATATTTGATGGTTCTAATTATAAAACTATCACTCCCTTATCTTCAGTTCCAAATCAAAATCTTCACTCAACAACCAATGTAGATATGGTGATTGTGGCACATCCCGATTTTTTGACGCAGGCTAATAAACTTGCCACATTTAGAACTGAAAATGACGGTTTAAGTGTAAAAGTTGTAACACCTCAGCAGATTTATAATGAATTTTCAAGCGGCTCTCAAGACCCTATTGCAATTCGTGATTATGTTAAAATGATCTATGATAAAACTAACAAAGCTTACCCGCAATTTCTACTCCTTTTCGGTCGGCCAAGTTACGACTATCGCGGTATCGTAAAAGGGACTTCAATATATGTTCCTAATTATCAATATTACTCTTCTAATGGTGTAATCTCTGAGTATTATCTTTATTCTAATGATGATAATTTAGGATTGTTAGACGACGACGAAGGTGATAACGCTTCAGGATTATACGATATCTCTATAGGTCGTATTCCTTGCACAAATCAAGCACAAGCAGATATAGCTGTTGATAAATGTATTCGCTACACCGAAAAAAGAAATCTCATATCTCCAAATTCTTCTCAAATTTCAAATCTTGGAGATTGGCGCAACATGATGGCTTTTGTGGCTGACGATGAGAATGCTAACGATTTTGTTGTCAATGCTGAAAAATTCTCTAAAATTATTGAAAATCAAAATGCTAATATCAATTTCGATAAGATTTATTTAGATGCTTATCAACAAGTTTCTAATGCTGGAGGTCAACGTTATCCAGCTGCTGTTAGCGATATTAACAATCGTATGAATAGAGGTGCTCTTTTCTACACCTACATCGGGCATAGCGGTAAAGATGGTTGGGCAGCTGAACGAGTTTTAGAAAATTCGGACATTAACAAGTGGACCAATAAATTCAACTTAACTATACTACTTTCATTATCTTGCACTTTTGGTTACTACGATAGAAATGTTTTGTCGCCCGCAGACTTGATTCTTTTTAACAATAATGGCGGTGCTGCCGCAGTTATCGCCGCGGATCGTGAAGCATGGTCTGCTCCTAACAATAGCTACGGAGGGCACCTATTCTCTGCATTCTTTGGTGAGGAATTAGGAAGAAAAATGACTGTAGGTGATCTCAATAGAGTTGCGAAAAATAAATATGGTGGAAGCAAAACTAATCTCGCAATGTTTGTGGTTTTTGGCGATCCTTCGATGTCTCTCGCAATCCCTAAATACTCTGTCGTTACCGATTCTATTAACCATAACCCCTCCTCAAAAATTGATACAATTCGCGCTCTATCAAAAGTTAACGTGTGTGGACATTTGGAGGATATTAACGGTAATGTTTTGTCTGATTTTAACGGCAATATTTATCCTTCAGTTTATGATAAAGCTTTAATAGCTAAAACTTTAGCTAACGATCCTGAAAGCGATCAATTTGAATTTTCTACTCAAAAAAACATTCTTTTCAAAGGTAATGTCTCGGTTAAAAATGGTTATTTTAATTTCTCTTTCTTTGTTCCTAAAGATATTGACTATACTTTTGGAAACGGCAAAATAAGTTATTATGCACACAATAATACTGAGGACGCAGCTGGAGCTTTTTCTAACTTTATCATTGGCGGTACAGATACTTCAGGAATAAAAGATAATGAAAAACCTAAAATAGAGCTCTTCCTCAATGATATGAACTTTGTAAATGGGGGTGTTACAAACCCTGATCCTACTCTCATAGCCAAAATATCTGATAATTTTGGCATTAACACTACAGGTAATGGTATAGGACACGACCTCGTAGCTATATTAGACAATGCTTCAAACAACAAAATAATTTTGAACGACTATTATGAAACTGAAAAAGATAGCTTTAATTGCGGTGTTGTTAGATATAGTTTACAAAATCTTGAACCTGGAGATCACACCTTAACGGTGCGAGCTTGGGATATTAACAACAATAACTCTGAACAGACCCTATCTTTTCGTGTTGCTCATGACAATAATTTGGAACTCCATCATGTTTTAAATTATCCAAATCCTTTTACAACTCACACAGATTTCTTCTTCGAACACAATCAAGGGGCTGGTAATTTCGAAATAAAGATACAAATTTATACAATCTCAGGCAAACTCGTAAAAACAATTTTCGATAACCAATATTTAAATGGAAATCGTAGTAGAGCGATTCCTTGGAATGGCTTAGATGATTTTGGTGATAAAGTTGCAAAAGGAACATATCTCTATAAAATAACTGTTAAAAACTCCGAAAATAAATCTGCACAAACTATTGAAAAATTGGTAATACTTTAGAAAAGTAATTTTATTAACAAATAAACATTATTGAAAATCAAGTATTTATATCAAATATACCAACTTAAAAATATTTTTTCTTAAAAACAATAATAAAAACAATAAAAATGCGTTTATGCTTTGTCTAATTTTTGAAAATAACTAAAGAAAAAAATAACAAACTTAATCTCAAAATGAAAAAAATAAAATTTGCTTTACCATCAATTATCATCTCGTTCTTACTAATTATTCACTTTCAAGCTCAATCACAGAAAGGAATGACCTATTTGGGGCAGGATTTAAATGCAATAACAACAGCTGTACCATTTTTAAGTATAGCACCTGATTCACGCGCTGGTGCCATGGGAGATATCGGTTGTGCAACATCAGCCGACGGAAACTCACAAAGTTACAATCCTGCAAAATATGTTTTCAACGATAATAAATTTGGTTTTAGTGTTTCCTATAGCCCTTGGATTAAACACTTGGTTAGCGATATTAATCTCGCATATTTAACAGGTTATTGTAAAATCACAGATAATGATGCTATTGCTGCGTCTCTTCGCTATTTTTCTTTAGGTAATATTGATTTTATGGACGAAGGTGGAAGCTTTATAAGTAGTCAAAATCCTAATGAATTTGCTATTGATTTTACATATTCTCGCAAACTTATCGACCAGTTATCACTCGCTATTACTCCTCGTTTCATATATTCAAACCTTACTTCTGGACAGTATGTTGGTGGAGAAGAGACAAAACCAGGTTTGGCAGGAGCAGCAGACATCTCTTTGTTCTACGAACAAGATTTTGATGTTAGATCTTTCAATAACAGCACTTTGCGAGCTGGTTTAGCTATATCCAATATGGGTAATAAAATGTCTTACTCTTCTGGTACTCTACGCCGCGACTTCTTACCAACAAATTTAAAACTCGGTCTTGGCTATGAAATGGATTTCGATGGATATAACAAATTGACTATCAATGGTGAAATTAATAAATTGTTAGTACCTACCAATCCTGTTTACTTGCTAGAAGATTCTACTAATCGTATAGCATATAATGAAGCTGGCGACCCAATTATCGCTTTCGGTAAGAATCCAGATGTTTCTGTTCCTGTTGGAATGATTCAATCTTTTTATGACGCTCCAGGCGGTTTTAAAGAAGAAATGAGAGAAATTATCTGGGCTGTTGGTGCTGAATATAGTTACCGCGACCTCTTCTTTGTCCGTTTAGGTTATTTCCACGAAAGCCAATATAAAGGAAATCGCCAATTTATTTCTGTAGGTGCAGGTATTAAATATACTGTTTTTGGTATCGATATTTCATATCTGATAGCAACAAAACAACAACATCCATTAGCAAATACCCTACGCTTTACCTTAAATCTTGATTTCGTTTCTACAAATAAAAATGAGATCAAACAACAAGGAAGATTCAGATAATATGACTGATTTTCGCATAGGTTTTGGTTATGATTCACATAAGTTTGCCCCCGACCGTCCTTTGATAATCGGGGGCATTGCTATACCTTTTCATTTAGGTTTGTTGGCTCACTCAGACGGTGATGTTCTTATTCATGCCATCTGCGATTCATTACTCGGAGCCGCTGGTATGAAAGACATAGGTACACTATTTCCCGATAATGATAAACAATGGGAAAATATTGATAGTTCTGTATTTCTGTCAAACATTCTCCAACTTCTCGAAAATGAAAATTGGAAGGTAAATAATTTAGATTGTACTTTAATTTTGGAGTTACCAAAAATGAAGCCTTACATAGATATGATAGTTAAAAATTTAGCTAAGCTGTTGAAAACACCTTCTGATAGAATCTCTGTTAAAGCAAAAACAAACGAAAAAATGGGTTTTACAGGGCATGGCGAAGGTGTTGCTGCCGTTGCTGCCGTAACTATTGTGAAGTGATTTTCAAAAGTTCGACTTAATTTTTAGAAATTTGTATTTTTGCCGTTCAATAATGACACAAAAGATGAAACATAAAAAATTATTCGTAGCAATAGCTTTTATTGTATTTTTACTTGTTCCATTAAAGAATTTTGCGCAAAATTCAGAGATTGGTGCTTGTGTAGGTACTACTTTCTACCTCGGAGATTTAAACCCATCAAAATTATTCGCTAAATCAAAATTAGCTGGAGGTATTGTTTATAGATATAATCTCTCTCCTCGTTGGGCTATCAAAGCTGATTTTCTCTTTGGAAAAGTGGAAGGTAGTGATGCCATAACTAACGGAGGCTACGAAAGAAATCTCAGCTTCTGGTCTCCTATCACGGAATTTTCTGTTACAGGAGAACTTAACTTTTTAAAACTCTATAATACAACAGGAAAAAATCATTTCTCACCATATATTTTTGCGGGTATTACTCTCTTTTCTTTCAATCCAAAAGTGGAATATAATGGAACAACTTATGAATTACAGAGTATGGGAACTGAGGGTCAGGGCTTGGAGGGAATGCCCAAAAAATATTCACTTACCCACGTTGCGTTGCCGTTTGGTATTGGCTTACGAGTGAATATTGGTCGCTTTTTCTGTTTAGGTGCAGAATGGGGTTTCCGCTATACATTTACTGATTATTTAGACGATGTAGGAAGATTTTATTATGACAATGATATTTTACGGGAGACGCGTGGCGACTTAGTTGCAAATCTTGCAGATAGAACTCCTGAACTCTTAACAAAAGAGGGCATACCTCTTCCTCTCCATAGAGATGGCGACCAGCGCGGTAACTTTACAACTTTTGACCTCTACTCTTTTGCTGGTGTCTTCCTAACAGTAAAATTTGGAAATGTTAATACTACCTGCGACCTTAAAAAACGTCGTAAAAAAAGATAAAAAATGGAACAATCTCTTAAACATATAGCTATCATTATGGATGGCAATGGCAGGTGGGCTCAACGACAAGGAAAAGATCGCTCTTTTGGTCATAAACAAGGCATTGAATCCGTTAGAAATGTTGTGGAAGGTGCATCACAAAAACAAATCCCTTTCCTAACCCTTTATGCTTTTTCAACAGAAAATTGGAATCGACCCGAAGAAGAAATAGATTTACTTATGCAACTCCTCGCCTCTGCTATTGTTAACGAAGTGCCCACATTGATGAAAAACAATGTACGACTTAAAACGTCAGGTAGAATAGATACTCTTCCTGTTGACTGCCAAAATTCATTACAAAAAGCTGTAGTTCAAACTTCTACAAATACTGGCTTAACTCTTGTATTAGCCTTAAGTTATAGCGGAAGATCTGAATTAGTTGACGCCGCAAAGAAAATCTCCGAGAAAGTTAAGTTTGGAACATTAAATCCTGATGATATTTCCGAAGAAACTTTTTCTCAAAATCTTTATAATCCCGATGTTCCCGATGTTGATTTGATGATTAGAACAGGTGGAGATACCCGAATTAGCAATTTTTTATTATGGCAAATAGCCTATTCAGAACTATTTTTCACGCCTATTATGTGGCCAGATTTTAAAAAAGAGAATCTTTTTGATATTATTGAACTATTTTATACTCGAGAAAGAAGATTTGGAAAAACGGGAGAACAAGTCCAAACACAATAAAAAAAACACTATCTTTGCCGACTTTTTCTAAGATGCGATTATTTCAAAAAATAGCGATATTGATGGTGCTTTGTTTCACGTTCCTTGTGGGACAATCGCAGGTTATTATAGGCGGTGGTTCTGATACTATTGTGAAAATCGATTATTCGTCGCCAAAATCCTATGAAGTTGGAGGTATTACTTCCACAGGAACTGCACCTTTAGAACCTCGTCTGCTATCTTTTCATGTTGGAGAAGTTATTGAAATTCCAGGTGAAGCAATCTCTAAATCTATTAAGAATCTTTGGAATACTGGTCTTTACGAAGATGTTGAAATTTCTGCAACACGCGTGCAAGGTAACCTTATTTTCTTGAATGTACATCTTCAAGATCGCGCTCGACTTAGTGCTTTCGGTTTCAAAGGTACTACAAAGTCTGAAGAAAATGAACTTCGAGAGAAACTTAAAATATCTCAAGGTAATATCGTTAATGACAATATGAAAATTACTTGCAAAAATATTATCCGCAAGTATTTTATAGATAAGGGTTTTTATAGCTGCGATATAGACATTAAGGAGCTTCCTGACGAAAAAATTAAAAATGCTGTAACTCTTCTATTCGATATTAAGAAGTCTAAAAAAGTTAAGATTGATAGAATTAATATTTATGGCAATAAAAATGTAGCCGACGTTGTTCTCCTTCGTTCTATGAAAGAGACGAAAGAAAGATTCCGTTTTATGCCTCTTCATAAAGCCGATACGGCTTTAAAATATACTTTAACTCACAAAGGTTATTACGAGTCAAAAGATATTAAAGACCATCTTGACGAATATTTTGCAGATCGCGTGAAATTAAGAATCTTTAAACCATCGAAATTTATTAAAGAGAGTTACGAAAAGGACAAAGTTAATATCATTAATAAATATAATGAACTCGGTTACCGTGATGCTGTAATTATTAGAGATACTTATTATTTGAAGAAAAATAATATGTATATTGACATAGATGTTAACGAAGGCCCTCAATACTATTTTAGAAATATCTCCTTTGTTGGAAATACGTTATATCCCACTTCTCTCCTACAGCAACTGCTTGGAATAAGTAAAGGCGATGTATATAACCAAACTCTACTTACTAAGAATTTGACAATGAAAGAAGACGGAGAAGATATAGCTTCGCTCTATATGAATAATGGATATCTTTTCTTTAGTGCAAATCCTGTCGAAGTTGGTATTGTTAATGATTCTATTGATATAGAAATTCGTATCCGCGAAGGAAAACAAGCAAAATATAACAAAATTAGAGTTTTAGGCAATACTAAAACTAACGATAATGTTATTTTAAGAGAATTAACAACTATACCTGGGCAACTTTTCAATCGTGCAGATATTATCCGTTCTCAACAAGTCTTAATGTCTATGGGCTATTTTAACCAAGAAAAAATGGACGTTCAACCGCGTCCAAATGAGACAGACGGAACTGTTGATATAAATTACGTTGTTGAAGAGACAACTTCCGACCAACTCTCTTTGTCGGCTGGATATGGTGCAACAGGATTTGTAGTTACAGCTGGCGTTACTTTTAACAATTTTTCTACTAAGAAATTTTTTAAGAAAGACGCTTGGACTCCTATTCCTGGAGGCGACGGACAACGAATTTCGCTCAATGTATCAGTGAGCTCTAAATGGTATCAGTACTATAATTTTTCTTTTACCGAACCTTGGTTAGGAGGCAAAAAACCTAATGCTTTGACTTTTGGACTCTATTACCAAAAACAGACAAATGGAAGACCGAAAAAGCACGAATCTTACCAATGCAGTCGTATCGCTGGTGCATCGTTATCATTGGCAAGCAAACTTAAATGGCCAGACGATTATTTCCAAATGTCGCATACTCTCTCTTATGAATATTACAATGTTAAAAATTGGGGATCTTATTTCATATTCCCAACAGGATATGCTCATAGTATAAGTTACATATTCTCTATTTCAAGAAATTCAGTAAACGCACCTATTTATCCTCGTGAAGGTTCTGAAATTTCTTTCACAATGCAACTCACCCCTCCATACTCGTTGTTTAACCATAAAGATTACTCAAAAGTTACAGATCAAGAAAAATATAAATTGTTAGAATTTCATAAATGGAAGTTCAATCTCTCTTGGTTTACAAGGATTTATGACAATTTAGTTTTAAATGTGCGTCTGAAATCTGGATTTATGGGTTGCTACAACAAAGATGTCGGAGTTTCACCGTTTGGAAGATTTTACCTCGGTGGAGACGGAATGTCAACATTTACGTATGATGGTCGCGAAATTGTTGGTATGCGCGGTTATGAAGATGGTGTTCTATCTCCTAATATTAATGGAAGCAGTGTTGGTGCAGCGTTCTTCCATAAGTTTACTGCAGAATTACGCTATCCTATTACTCTTAATCCTTCTGCAACCATATATTTACTAGCTTTCACCGAAGCAGGTAAAGGTTGGCTAAATGTCCGCGATTACAATCCGTTTGATATGTATAAGTCTGCTGGTCTTGGTGTAAGAGTTTATCTCCCAATGTTCGGATTACTTGGCTTCGATTGGGGATATGGCTTTGATCCTGTTCCTGGCCTCTCATCAAAAAATTGGGGTAGTCAATTCCATATTTCTATTAACCAATCTATAGATTAAACTTGCCACTATTAACAATTGTCTTACAACACGCATAAAAAACAAAAGAGATGAAAAAACAACTTCTTTTAACGGTATTATTTTCAATGGCGATGTTCTTCGGTTTTGCGCAAAAATACGCCTATATCAACTCCGAGTACATCTTATCTCAAATTCCTGAATATAAGGAAGCTCAAGCTGAATTAGATCGTGTGGCAGTTCAATGGCAAAAAGAAATTGAATCTAAATTTGCATCTATAGATTCAATGTATAAACGCTATCAAGTTGAATCTATAACCCTTCCTGAACAAATTAAAAGAAGCCGCGAGGAAGCAATTATCGCTCAGGAAAAGGCTGCCAAAGATTTGCAGAAAAAACGCTTTGGTCAAAGTGGCGATTTGTTTAAAAAACGCGAAGAACTTGTAAAACCTATTCAAGACCGCGTCATAAATGCTGTAAATGATTATGCAAAAGAGAGAGGCTACGCTTTTGTTTTTGATACTGCGGGCGATCTTACCATTATTTATGCCGACCCTAAATGGGATATCAACGACGCAGTACTCCAAAAAATGGGAATCTCTGCAAATAAAAATTTAAATGACTAATAACTAAATTGTATAGAAAAAAATGAAAAAATCCTTATTGATTCTCGCGATTATCGCATTGTGTTCTTTTCAGGTTGCAAATGCCCAAAAATACGGACACGTAAACTCTGGAGAAATTTTAGAAGTTATGCCTGGTATTGACTCTTTGCAAATAAAATTGCAAAATTTTCAACAAGAACTTCAAGGTATGTATGAAAGTATGGTAACCGAATTCCAAGCTAAAAAGGATAAATTTGACCGTGAAGTTGGAACTATGTCGCCTGCTGTTAGACAAGTACGCGAGAAGGAATTGCAAGATTTAGGTACACGCATTCAAGAATTTCAGGCAAATGTTCAAGAAGATCTCGAAAATAAACAATATGAACTTGCTAAACCTTTCCAAGATAAAATCCAAAATGCTATAAACAAAGTGGCAAAAAATAGTGGATATTCTTATATTTTCGACACTAAAACTCTGTTATACTATGCCGATAGTGAGGATATTACTCCTTTGGTGAAAAAAGAGTTAGGAATTAAATAATATCTTTACGACTATGAAGAAAATATTTTTAACGTGTACCCTTATTTTGTGCTTTGCCTTTTGGGGATACTCTCAAAAAGCTAAATTTGCACACGTGGATTACGGTACAATAATGAAGGAGATGCCTGGCATTGATTCGCTTCAACAAAGTCTTCTCGATTATCAACAAGAACTCGAAGCTGTTGGTCAACAAATGGCTGATGAGTTTAAATCTAAACAAGAAGAATATGCAAGGTTGGCCAATGGATCTACCTCTACTGCTATTCTTAAAGTTAAAGAAGATGAAATTAGAAAACTTTATGAAAGACTTCAAGATTTTGTGTCTACAAGCGAATTGGACTTACAACGAAAGCAATTAGAGTTAATTCAACCTTTTCAAGATAAAATTAAGGAAGCTATTAAGAAAGTTGCAGAAAACGGTAAATATATTTACGTTTTCGATATTACAATGTGCTCATATCATACTGATAATGACGATTTAACAGATGCAGTGAAAAAAGAATTAGGTATCAAATAACCTTTCTTTTTGCATTTTTTAATGAAAAAATTTTCTTCTTTTTGGTAAACATCTTATTTTTAAGTGTTTTCCTTTTTTATCAAACTGATGTTTAAACAGGCGACTTACTTTTTGTAGGATTACCCTTTGACTTAGTATAGATGGGGATAATACATCATTAGCAAGTATTCTCTTTACCAGCAAAAAAGATGCCTTAAGTATGTTGGAAATTTAATATATTAGCTATAAAACACCCGTAAAGGCCTGCTGTTTCAGTTCGCAACCGTCTATAACCTAATTTCACCTCTTTATAATTTTCTCTTCTCGCCATCTCGATCTCATTTCCACTAAAATCTCCTTCTGGACCGATAAGCAGAATCATCTCCTGATTATTACGGTTAAAATCTGTTAATTGAACATTATTTTTATCATCACACCATGCTATAAATTTATCGGCGTTAGTATCGTGATTAACATCGATAAATTGACTAAAATTAGAGATTGCAATATCTGGAAGCCATTTAGTTTGAGATTGTTTTAACGCAGCAATAGATAGCCGTTGAAGCCTATCAAGATTTATGTGGGTTCTTTCAGAGTGCTCACAATTTAAGAAAGTTAGTTTATAAATACCTATTTCTATTGCCTTTTCGAGCAACCATTCCATTCTATTAATGTTTTTGGTAGGTGCTATAGCTAAGTGCAAACCATTATGATTAGGCAACTCATCGATAATAAATTCAGAAATTTGAAGAGAACATCTTTTGGGATTATCGTTTATGATATTGGCCAAACAGGCAGTTCCTTTTCCATTTGTTAAACGAACAGAATCGCCGTTACGATGTCTCAAAACTCTAATACAATGTTCAGATTCTTCGGTGTTTAACTCTATAAAATCTTGGGTTAAGTCAGGATGATAGAAATAATGCATAATTAATTTTCTTTTTCTGAAAGTTCTATCCAGCGCTCGGTTTTAGTTTCTAAAAGTTCTTCTATTTCATTGTAACGTTTCCCCCAATGCGCGAACTCTTCGGGAGTTCCTTCGCCCGCGGTCATTTTTTCTTCAATAATTTTTTTTTCAATTTCAAGATTGGCAATATCTATTTCTAAAGATTCTAATTCACGCTTTTCTTTGTATGTAAGTTTATTAGATGGTTGATGTTTTTGTGTTTTCACGGGTTCGGGTTTTGAAGCTTTCTCTATGCGTTTTTGTATGCGTGCAATTTTCTCGCGTTCTTGCCTATAGTCTTCATAATTACCCCAACAATCGCTAATTTTACCATCTCCATCAAAGACGAAAAGATGGTCAACTAATTTATTCATTAGCCATCTATCGTGCGAAACTATCAATAAACAACCTTCAAAATTTGAGAGAAAATCTTCTAATAGATTCAATGTATCGATGTCAAAATCGTTAGTAGGCTCATCTAAAATTAGAAAATTAGGATTTTTTAACAGAGTTATTAGAAGATGTAATTTTCTTTTTTCACCACCACTTAGGTCGTCATAGTAAGTATATTGCAGACTATAAGGAAATCCGAAATGATTAAGAAAATTAGATGCGCTGAGGTAGTTTCCGTTTTCCATACGAATGACCTCAGCGTGCTCTTTAACTAAATCTAGCACAATTTTATTACCTGAATAAACCATTCCATTTTGAGAAAAGTAACCAAATTTTATAGTTTGTCCAGGAGTTATTTTACCCCCATCGGGAGTAATTTCTCCCATAATCATCTTTAAAAATGTGCTTTTTCCTGAGCCATTTTTACCCACGATTCCGCATTTTTCTCCTTTTTTAAAAATGTAAGAGAAATCTTTTACTATGTCTTGATTAGGATAAGAGAAATCTAAATGGCTTATTTCCAATATTTTATGACCTATTCTTTCAGATTGAACTTTAAAAGCCTCGGGTGTGGATTCGGTGCGAACATTTATTTGTTCATGCAACTTTTCGAAGTTGTTGATACGAGCCCTCGCCTTAGAAGTTCGTGCTTGAGGCGAGGTATGAACCCAAGCAAGCTCTTTGCGATATAGTTGTTTCAACTTTTCTTGTTCTGCTGCAGCATTTGCAAGTCTTTCAGCTTTTTTTTCTAAAAAATAGTCGTATTTTCCTTTATAATGATACAAATTTCCATTAGAGAGCTCAAAAATATCATTACATACACTATCTAAAAACGACCTATCGTGAGTTACCATCAATAAAGTGATATTTGCAGAAGATAGGTAATTTTCAAGCCATTCGGTCATCTCAATATCAAGATGGTTAGTCGGCTCATCTAAGATCAGAAGATCAGTATCAGCTATAAGAGTTTTTGCAAGAGCAGCCTTTTTACGCTGACCTCCAGAAAGTTCTCTTACATTTTTTAGCACATCGTGAATTCCAAATTTTGAGAGAATCTCCTTAATTTTAGTCTCATAATCCCAAGCCTGTAACCTATCAAGATCAGAAATAGCTTTTTCCATACGCTCTTGTGAAACCTCGTCTGCACGACCGTTTTCCAACAAGAACATACAAGTTTCGTACTCCTTAATTGCTTTCAAAACTGGCGTTTCTGCATCGAATAGTGCATTTAACACACTATCATCTTCCTGAAAATCATCTCTTTGAGGAAGATATGAAACAACAATATCATTACGGATTATAACTTGACCTTCGTCTGGAGAGTCTAATCCTGCTATAATATTTAGAAGTGTACTCTTTCCAGTGCCATTACGAGCTATAAGAGCACTCTTTTGACCTTTTTCAAGACCAAAAGTTATTTTGTGAAAAAGTTCCTTCTCGCCAACAGACTTAGAAACTTTATCAACTGTGAGATAGTTCATTAAATAGAAATAGTATTAAGCAGTTTTTATAGCAATAGCTTCAATCTCAACCATAACACCCTTGGGAAGGTCGCGAACAGCAAATGCGGCACGAGCAGGAGGGTTAACAGTAAACGATTTAGCATATACTTCATTCATAGAAGCAAAATTTGCTATATCACTGAGAAGACAAGTAGTTTTTACTACATCATTTAAAGTATAACCTGCTTCATTGAGAATTGCAGTTAAATTTGACATAACTTGTTCAGTTTGAGCTGTAATACCTTCTGGAATAGTACCATCAACTGGATTAACTGGAATTTGTCCTGAAATAAAAAGCATTCCATTTATTTCAATTGCTTGACTATATGGTCCTATTGCTGCAGGAGCATTTGTGGTATGTATAACTTTTTTCATAGGAAATTATTTTACAAAGCGCAAAGATACAATTTATACAATTTAATCACCAATATTTTTACTTAAAAAAAACGTGGAATTTTTGTTTTATTCAGTGAATAATAGGTGTTTTAATAGAAAAAAATAGTTGAAAAATATTAAAAATAACTCCTTGTATGTGCACGCGTGAGAAAATATACAATATAGACTATTAAAGAATTTTAAAATAACGCATTTTTATCTGAATATCTCAAAAATATTTATATCTTTGCGCCGCTGTTTGCTACAGTAATTTTAACGACAACGATTGATATTTGCAATCGTTTCACTCATTCCTGTCGTTACATGATAAATCCCTAAAAGTTATATAATAAAGACAAAAAACTATGTCAGAATCTACTGAGATTAAACCTAAGAGAAAGAGAGTATCAAGAGGAACAGAAAATTTAGTTGCAACCTCTAATGAACTTAAAATGAAGGAAAAAACCAAAGTTGCTAAAAAGAAGAAAGAAACACCACTTTTTTCCTCAATTTCTAAAGCATCAAAAAAAGAAAATCAAGAACATAAGAATGTTTCTCAAAGCGAAAAAGAAAATTCACTAACATTAGAAAATAAGATAGAGATCTCTTCTGTGGATATTAAAAAGGATTCTCTTACTACAGAAAATACAGAAATTGCAGCGGAAAAACCCGAAACAAAACGTCGTGCAAAAACAAAAAAATCTGATAAAGAGAGTGTTAAAAATGAGCAAAAAGTAGAAGTAAAAGAGAAAGTTAAAGATACAGAATATACAGATACTGCCCAAATTTCTCTTTTTGAAGAAACTGAAAATCTTGAAAACGAAGCTGAAAATAAGTCAACAAAACATAAAAAAACGAAGAAAGCGGTTTCTCAAAAAAAATCTGATGATAATAAATCAGAATTTTCTACGAATGAAGCTGAAAGTAAAAACAATCATCAGCATAGTGAAACACGAAAAGCAGAAAAAGGAGTTTATACTTCTGAGAATGATAGTGAAACACAAGAGGTTTCATCACCTATAAATAACTATCTTTCAAATCCTCTGTATGATGGTACTGTTATGGCTGAGGGAGTTTTAGAAATCACTGGTGAGAATTGCGGGTTTTTGAGGTCCTCAGATTATAATTACTTATCTTCTCCAGATGATATTTATGTTTCAATGTCGCAAATTAAACTCTTTGGGCTTAAAAATGGAGATACAGTTTATGGAGCTATACGTCCGCCGAAGCCAGGCGAAAAATATTTTCCACTGACGAAAGTAGAGAAAATAAATGGTTGTTTGCCAGAAGAGATTAGAGATAGAATACCATTCGACTATCTTACTCCGATGTTTCCTGATGAAAAAATAGATATAACATCGCATCCTGATTGTAAATTATCAACAAGAATAATAGATCTTTTTGCACCTATAGGAAAGGGGCAACGTGGATTGATAGTTGCTCAACCAAAAACAGGAAAAACAGTATTATTGAAGGATTTAGCAAATGCTATTGCATACAATCATCCAGAAATATACCTTATAATACTTTTGATAGATGAGCGCCCAGAAGAGGTTACAGATATGCAAAGAAGCGTTAATGCAGAGGTGATTTCATCAACTTTTGATGAACCAGCGGAGCGTCATGTAAAAATTGCAAATATGGTATTAGATAAAGCGAAAAGAATGGTTGAATGCGGACACGATGTGTGTATTCTTCTCGACTCAATAACTCGCTTAGCTCGTGCTTTCAATACTATGGCACCAGCGTCAGGTAAGGTTCTCTCAGGTGGTGTGGAAGCTAACGCACTACAAAAACCAAAGCGATTCTTCGGGGCTGCCCGAAATGTTGAAAATGGCGGCTCACTTACTATTATCTCTACGGCCCTC
Organism: uncultured Bacteroidota bacterium; assembly: GCA_902797625.1. Lineage (GTDB taxonomy): Bacteria > Bacteroidota > Bacteroidia > Bacteroidales > WCHB1-69 > F23-D06. Next base: position 45,309 of record CADBTU010000016.1, read on the forward strand.
ATAGATACTGGTTCTCGTATGGATGAAGTGATCTTCGAAGAGTTCAAAGGCACAGGTAATATGGAACTTCAATTAGATCGAAAATTGTCTAATAAGCGTATTTATCCTGCTGTGGATATTGTTGCATCAAGTACTCGCCGTGATGATCTTCTTCAAGATGCAGTTACCCTTCAGAAAATATGGATCCTTAGAAATCATATTGCTGATATGACTACAGTGGAGGCAATGAATCTCGTAATCGGAAATATGCAAGATACTAAAACCAACGAGGAATTTCTTAGCTTGATGAATAGCTAATTATGAAAATCGTGAGGATTTTAACACTATTATTGACTCTTTTCTCGGCTTCTATTACTCTAAAAGCTGACACAGTTCCGTATAAATTTTCAGATGAAGAGATCGAAAGATTTCGTTTCGAATCTTTGAAAGACCGCTACGATATTGAAGGTTTGGAATACTACGCTAATGAAATGTCGAAAAAATTGAACGGCGCAATCCTTATCGCAGTTAAAGATACTATTCTTGTGGAACATTCTTACGGCGAAAGGCGATTAAAATCCGAGCCACCAATTTGGAATCCAGCAGATTATAACAAAATTTGCGATACTACTCTTTTCGACTTAGCTTCTGTATCTAAGCAATTTACTGCAGTAGCAGTACTGAAACTCTGTATGCAAGGTAAAGTTGATCTTTACGATACTATTACAAAATATTTTCCAAACCTACCATATAGAGATGTAACAGTAAAAAATCTTCTGACACATACTTCAGGTTTACCCGAATATTTTAATTTTAAATACAATCTCTTTGGTTCTTCAGCATTTATTGATAATAAACTGTTAATTAGAGTTTTAGAAAAACAGAAACCCAAAAGAAATTTTCCAGTTGGGACTCGCTTCGAATATGTAAATACTAATTATGCTATTCTTGCGGAGTTAGTGAAAAAAGTATCAGGAAATTCTTTTGAACAATATGTTAGAGAAAATATTTTCGAACCTGCTGGAATGAAAAATTCTTTCTTTTTTACAGAAATTGTAGGATTGGACAAGGATACAAAATTTCCGCCTGTTTCTCCTGAGAGCGAAACCACAGAAATAAAACCTCTTCCTAAATTCATAGATAAAGTTGCATACGGTCATAAAAAAGGACGAAAATTTGCAAAATATGATAGAATGAATGGAGTTCTTGGCGACAAAGGTGTTTATTCTAATATTGAAGATTTGTTGCGGTGGGCTAATGCGTTTTTTATCGATTATAAAATTCTACCTAAAGAGTGGGTTGAACTTGCTTCCACACGTAAAAATCAACTTTTAGATGGAACTTCACCTCAGAGTATTTATGGTTATGGTCTTCGTATAGAAGAGAGTAAAGAGCACGGAAAATTAGTTTATCACGGTGGTTTGTGGAATGGTTTTCAGCATCTTTTTTTATATCGGCCTTCCGACAATGTTATTATTATCTATTTAAGCAATTATTATAACAAAGCTCATTCAGGATATAGTGATAAAGTGCTAAATATTTTTGACGGAATTTTAGAAACAGAAGAATAAATATGGATCTTTTCAAAGCCAATTATCATACACATAGTCTGTATTGCGACGGAAAATGTAAACTTTCAGAGCATATAAAAGAGGCCGAAAAATTAAATTATAAACAATTGGGATTTTCCTCCCATGCACCTGTTCCTTTCGAGAATAAATTTGCAATATCTATGGATAATCTTTCTAAATATTGTGAAGAGATTGATGATTTGCAGGCAACAACTAATGTAAAACTTCTCAAAGCTTTAGAATGTGATTTTGTTCCAAATCTTACTTTTGATTTTTTTCATTTACAGCAAGAAAATAATTTAGATTATATTATAGGAGGCATTCATTTGGTAAAGCCTACAAATGGTGATGAACTATGGTTTATTGATGGTTCTAAACGTGAGATTTACGATGAAGGTTTGGAAAAACTTTTTAACAATGACATACGAAAAGCTGTAACTACTTTTTGGGAGCAAACGTTTGAAATGTTAGAAACCCAAAAAATGGACATTATTGCTCATGTTGACAAAATAAAGATGCATAATGCTGATAGATTTTTTACTGAGGACGAAAGTTGGTATAAAACTTTAGCTAACAAAGCTTTACAGCTTATAAAAAAATACGATATAGTGATGGAAATAAACACTCGAGGTCTTTACAAAAAACGTTGTAACTCTTTTTATCCTTCAATAGAAATATTGAGGAATGCGCGAAAAATGGATATTCCTGTTGTGGTAAGCAGTGATGCTCATGATGCTCCAGAACTCTCGCTTTTCATCCAGGAAGCAACTTTCGCATTAGCACAATGTGGATACGACCACACCGCCCGCTATGACATAGAGCGCAAGTGTTTTATCTTCTGATGATTATAATTGGTATATGAGCAATCTTTTTAGAAAGATATTATAACAGGAAATATCATCTAAAAAATTGTCTTACTCTTGAGAACACACTTTTTTCGTTTTTTTCAGGTTTTGGTATGAAATTTTCGTGAGTGCTCAATTTTTCAAGTATTTCTTTTTCTTCTTTGGTAAGGTTTTTTGGTGTCCAAACGTTAATGTTAACAATCAAGTCGCCAATAATGCGGGAGTTAAGTTGTGGCAACCCTTTACCTTGCAAGCGTAAAATTTGTCCACTTTGAGTTCCAGCAGCAATTTTAAATTTAGCTTTACCAGTTAGGGTCGGGATTTCTACAGATGAGCCAAGGGCGGCTTGAGGGATACTAACGTAATAGTTAAGATAGAGATTGTTGCCATCGCGCTCGAATATTTCGTGTTCTTTAACTTTAAAATGAACCAACAAGTTGCCATTAATGCCGCCTTTGCGAGTGGCATCGCCTTTGCCGCTGATGGTCATTTGCATTCCGTTATCAACTCCCGCAGGAATGTTGATATTTATAATTTCTTCGCCTTCAACAACACCTTCACCATGACAGTGAGAACATGGTTCTTTGATGATTTCGCCAGTTCCGTGACATTTTTGGCAGGTTGCAGTTTGTTGAATATATCCAAAAACGCTGCGTTGTTGGCGCACAACGTGCCCACTACCATTGCAATCGGGGCAAGTAGTTACGCTTTGAGGATTATTAGTGCCTTCGCCGTTGCAATGAGGGCAAGTTACCATTTTACGCACTTTATATTTTTTTTCGGTTGTAGCGGCAACTTCTTCTAAAGTTAGTTCAACGGGAATACGTCTATCGCCACCGCGTGGAACCCGACGTTGTTGTGTGCCACCAAATCCACTAAATCCGCTAAAACCACCGAATCCACCGCCAAAAATATCTGCAAAATGACTGATGATGTCGCCGAGGTCAACCCCTGAAAAGTCTGAAGCTTGGTTGCCCATACCAGCGTGACCAAAACGATCGTAACGCTCTTTTTTCTCAGGATTGCTCAATACATCGTATGCCTCTGCAGCCTCTTTGAATTTTTCCTCCGCTTCTTTGTCGCCAGGATTTCTGTCAGGATGGTATTTCATAGCCAACTTCCTATAAGCTTTCTTAATTTCATCGGCTGAAGCTGATTTTCCTACTCCTAAAACCTCATAGTAATCTCGTTTTTCCATAAATAATTCTCCTAATTTATTGTCCTACAACGACTTTAGCGTACCTTATTACTTTATCTTTTAACTTGTAACCCTTTTGTGTTACTTCTATAACTTTTCCTTTCTCTTCTTCGTTCTGAGTGGGAAAATGTGTAACCGCTTCGTGAAAATCGGTATTAAAATCCTCCCCTTTAGCTTCTATTTCTTCTACATCAAACCGTTTGAGGGTTTGTGCTAATTTATTATGAATCAATTCAAAACCTTCTTTTACAGAATTTATATCATTAACTTTTTCATTAGCTGAAATCGCCCTTTCAAAATCATCAATAATGGGCAAAATATTTACAATAACATTTTCTGATGCAGTAGAAATCAAATCTAATTTTTCTTTACTTACCCTCTTTTTGTAATTATCAAACTCTGAAAATAGACGAAGAAATCGGTCGTTCAACTCAGCTTTTTCAGTTTTTAAATTTTCAATTTCCGCTTCTAACTCTTTAATTTTTGAATTGTCCTTGTTTTTTTTTCTTGAAAAAAGTCCATTTTTTTTGTCAGTATTATTGATTTCTTCGGTCAAATTGTCAGTATTTTGTTTTAAATTTTCTTGTTCATCAATGTTTTGAACCTTTTCATCATAGTTCAATTCTTTATCTTCCTGTTTCATATCTATTTGAATTTCAATATATTATCGAGATGTGTAACATGTTATCTCACTGTTAAAAAACAACGAGTATTTACTTCATTGCAAAAAATTTGCCAAATTTTATCTTAAGAGAAAAATTCTTTTTTAATATGGCGAAAGACAATATTAATATTATGGTTTCTGAAGAAAACAATATGAGTATAAAAATATATTCAACTTATTGGTTCTACAATTTGTGAATATTGACCGAAAAGTTCGTCTTTTTTAGCGAAAAAAGTGTATTTTTGCGGCGCGTTGGCCTTGTAGTTCAATGGATAGAACGGAAGTTTCCTAAACTTTTGATTCGGGTTCGATTCCCGGCGAGGCTACTCTCATTCGTGATACATTACCATAACTTTGCTTGTTGAACCTATACTCTACAGATTTTTTTTATTTTTTTTCAAGATAAAAAAACAAGATAAAAAAAAAATATTATCTTTGCGGGCTTAAAAGAAATTATTCTAAAAACTAAAAAAAATAAAAAATGAAAAAAGTTTACATGTTATTAGTTGCTGTAATGATTTTTGCTACAGCAGTTGCGCAAGAGACATTAAAAACAGTTAATGTTGAAAAAGGTCGTCAGGTTCCTTACACAGTGGTTAGGGAAAATCCTCTTCATGGAAAGATGCGTTCAACTATGTCTGATGAGCTTTGGATGTTCTATCCTCATTTCGATGCTTTATATCAAGGTGCGCAAGAACTCCATTCAGGTGGATTAACATATCTTAAGAGTAATACAAAAGGTCTTCAGACCTACTCTGATGGATACGGTCATTCTTGGGTACATTCAGTAAGTCAAACATTTGATCTTACAAGTTCTTTTTTTGATGACGTTATTGGTGACGGAAGAATGTCTTTCAAATATACGGAAAATCTTACTATAGACAGTATTGAGATTACAGGTGTTTATATTCGTGATGAAGATTACGAAGGTGTTGATACTCTTCTTATAGGCATTATGACTTTTGAAAATAATGCACCAGTATACACTTTGCTAAACGAAGATGGTTCTACATTAGCAAATAGCTGCTTTTTAGGAGTATTTCCAGATACACTTACAGGCTTACAAGAAGGTGTTCAAAATGTGTTTAAAATACCTTTGACAGCAGACGATATATCTCAACCTGGTGACCAACCTAACTCCGTTAGAATTGTTTCTTTCGCTGTTCCTGTAAATGTTACTACAAGCAAAAAATTATGGAATGTAGCTTACACATTCAAATCAGGTCAAGGAGAAGCTTATGATGATACTCTCAAATCTCGTTTCAATGCCTATTTTGTAGTAAGTGCAGATCCTAACTATTTCTTTGGTTATGACAATCCACTCCGTTGCAGTAATATTAGTCATGGACAATTATGTTTGTCTAAATCAAATGGAGAATACATCAGTTTCTACTATCCTGGATTTGCTCTTGGTTCAAATGTTGAAGATTCTGATATGCATTTCTCTGAAAACATTTATGTAAAAGTTTCTTGCTCAGAGTGTGAAATCGTTAACGTTCCTGAAATCGAAAAAACAAATCCTACAATCTATCCTAACCCTGCAACTGAAAAATTCACAGTTAACTTAGGTAACGATGAAACTGCAAGCCTTCAACTTTTCAATATTGTTGGCCAACAAGTATATAGCGGTGTTGTAACTGGTTCAGCTGAAATCAACACTTCTCGCCTCAATAGCGGTGTTTATATGCTCAAGATTAACCAAAATGGTAAAGTTTATACTTCTAAAGTTGTTGTAAAATAATTTTAAGTATTTCATAACTCAAAAGGGGGGATAATCGCAAGATTATTCCCTTTTTTTGAATAAAAAATTTAAACAGATGTTTAATTTTAGAGGAATAATTTACGACAAGAAACCTCTTATTATGGGGATTCTCAATGTAACTGCGGATTCTTTCTTTGATGGTGGAAAATATAATTCTGACAAGCAGATAGCAGAGCGCGCTTGCGAGATATTAGATGAAGGAGGTGATATTATTGATATAGGTGCTATGTCAACTCGCCCCAATGCTCTTGAAATTCCAGAAAAAGAAGAAATTAGCAGAATAGAAAAATCTGTAAAACTGATACGAAAATTATTTCCTAACGCAGTGATTTCAATTGATACATATCGAGCAAGCGTTGCAGAAGTGGCTATTAACGAAGGCGCAGATATGATTAACGACATCTCAGGCGGCACTTTCGACTCTGAAATGATTCCTACAATTGGAAAATTTCAGGTTCCTTATTGTGTTATGCACACGCCCGCACCCCCAGAAACTATGCAAAACAATACAAATTACGACGATATTATTGCTGACATTATGCGCTTTTTTAGTCAGCAAATTGATAAATTACACGCCCATTTTGTACACGATATTATCTTGGATATAGGTTTTGGCTTCGGCAAAACTTTGGAGCAAAATTATCTACTAATAAAAAATATGGAAACATTTAAACAATTAGGATTTCCATTACTCGTTGGAATTTCTAGAAAATCAATGATTTATAAACTTCTTGAAACGGATGCTAATAATGCTCTAAATGGTACAACAGTTCTTAACACTATCGCACTTATGAAAGGTGCTTCAATATTACGGGTTCACGATGTGAAAGAAGCAGATGAGGTTCGCAAAATTTTTCTCCAACAAAAATAATTATCTTTGCAAAAAAAAATATGCTGAAAAATAATAGTTATTTATTTTTAATAGTTGCCATAATTATAATTGTAAGTGGTTGTAAATCAAAAAATAACGATGTTGTTTTTGATAAAGGAGAAAAGGATTTTAACTATCCTTTTGAAATGATTAGCGATACTTTGGTAGCCGATGTTCACGATAATTGTAAGCTTTTTCCGCTTCAAGATGCGGTTCTTGAATCTTTTTTGGAAAAATCACAGCAGTTTGAAGGTAGGAAATGGACAGCCAAAGTTGACTTTCCTGATGAGTGGGGTGTAAAATGTATAGAGCGTCTCCAAGAAGGAAAAGAATTATGGGAATTTGTTTCAGCTAATCGTGAAATGATATACCTTGTAACTACTTCTGGCTACGGCACTCAGCGTATTTTAGATCTGTTACCCGTAGCAATCAATATCACTAATCAAAAAAATGATGACCTCGAAACAGAGAAATGGACAACAACTCGCCTCCCAGATGGTCAATTTATTACGGTAAAAGAGTACGAGTGGATACACTCGATGACAAAAGCTACAAAACAAGATTTTATAAATAATCCTGAGAAATTTCACAAAAAAACAAAACATACAGAGCAGTTTTTCATCAACGATCAAGGGAGATTTGAAAAATCTGAAATAGTTGATACAATGCCCGACTACAGAGCTGTTATATTCTTTTTTAATCCTAACGAAAAACCTTTACTTTGGGACGAAAATATTCCTCGTCTGCAAGCTTTTTGTGAAGAAAATTCAGTACTATTTGAAGAAGTTTTCCAAAATTTTGATAGGGTAACTGTTCGTGATTTTGAATTAACATTTGCCTTAGATGTTGATATTACACCCTATGCTGAAGACGTGGAAAGCGGAATGCTTATGATGACTAAAGGATATGAACCAAAAGTAGTGCATTTCGGTTCTTTTGAATATATGCAAATGGAAATTCGCAGATACTTCAAATTGCGTTCTAATTACGAAGAATCTGAAAGTTAATGTTTTGTAAGTTGCTATGTTACAAAGATTTGTAGAATCATTACGCGAGATAGTAGGCGACGATTTTGCGCAAAAAAAATATCTTTTAGCGGTGAGTGGCGGTGCTGATTCAACCGTAATGGCGCAACTTTTCAACTGCGTAAATCTTAATTTTTCGATTGCTCATTGCAATTTTCATCTCCGCGGCAAGGATTCTGATAGAGATATGAAATTTGTAGAAAATCTTTCTCAAAATCTTAATACTCTGTTGTTTGTAAAAGAATTTGACACCTTAGAAATTCAAAAAAAATCAAAAAAATCTGTTGAAATGGTTGCACGCGAGTTGCGCTATAACTGGTTCTGTGAAATTATAGAAGGTTACGATTTTTTAGTTACAGCTCATAATGCTAATGATGCAGCCGAAACTCTGCTTATTAATATCAATAGAGGAACAGGATTAAAAGGACTACGTTCTATTCCTAAGAAAAATGGTAATATTATTCGTCCTATGCTCGCTTTCTCTGCTAAAGAAATACGAGATTGGGCAAAAAATAATAAAATTAACTTTGTAGAAGATTATACTAATTCTGATGAAACTATTAAAAGAAATCGTATAAGACACTCAGTTCTCCCAATTTTTGAAGAATTGAACCCCAATTTCTTGCAAACTATCCAAAAAACTATTCACCTTTTGACTAAACAATACGATTTTTACAATCATTATCTTCAATCAGAAATAGAAAAAGTATCTATTATTGGGGATAATGAAATTAAAATAGATAGAAAAAAACTTGCTAACTTGCCTGATTCTCAGATAGTTTTGTATGAAATTCTATCTAAATTTAATTTTTCAGACGATTCTTGTAACAAATTAGTATCTGACAAAAAGTTGCACACTGGCAAAATATTCAACTCTAATTCGCATACATTGCTTGTTGAAAGAGAGTGTTTTTTAATTAAAAAAAACATAGAAAATCTTAGTCAAGAAATCGTTATAAACAATCTATCTGAACTAAAAAAATATTTCAAAGTGGAAGAATATATCAACAATAATGATATTATTTTTGATAAAAATCCACTTGTTTTTTTCATTCCTAAAGAAAAATTACAATTTCCGCTAACTATTCGGCATTGGAGAAAAGGCGACTATTTTTATCCGTTTGGAGCCAAAGGTAAAAAGAAGTTGAGTGATTTCTTTATAAACAATAAAATAAATCTATTTGAGAAAAATAAAATTAAGTTATTATGTTGCGAAAATCAGATAATGTGGATTATTGGTTACCGTTCAGACGAGAGATTTAAAATCAATAAATACTCAAAAACATACTATAAAATTACATTTTTTGAACAAATAAATGAAAAATAAATTCGCATTTATGATATTTTCAATACTATTTTCTGTAATGATAGCAGGTGTTCTTTACTTAGGAGTGCGATCTGCTTTTATCTTTCAGTGTAAACCATACATTTTCTTTTTGCTTTATGGTTTGATGTTGTTTTTTTCTTTCGGGATGATGATGGCAGGGATGAACATGAAAAACTCGGGGCTCTTTATGCATACATTATATATCTTAGGAAATATTTTGGTTGGCGTATTGTTGTATCTACTATTTTCATTTGTGTTTTTTGATATTATAAATATTTTTGTTCATTTTAAACCAAAAGTGTTTGGTATCATGGCATTTTCAGTGGCATTTAGTCTTTCGATATGTTCAATGATAATAGCAGCTTCACCACGGATTAAAAACGTGAATATAAGTTTAAAAAATCTTTCAGAACCGTTAAAAGTTGTTCATCTTACAGATATTCATTTAGGACATTATAGAGGAAAACAAAATTTAGAGAGGATTGTAAAATTAACCAAAGAGCAAAATCCAGATTTTGTAGTTATAACAGGCGATCTATTTGAAAGTGAATATAATTTGAATGAAGAGACGTTGAAACCATTAAAAGAGATACAAGTTCCAATCTATTTTGTGGACGGGAATCATGATTTATATACTAACGATGCAAAAATTAAGGAATTAGTAACAAAAAGTGGAGTAATAGTTCTCGAAAATCAGAAGATAGAAAATAACGGTATTCAAATTATAGGTTTAGATTATATGGATGCTGACAATAATAGCACAGAAGATGTTGTTCCGCACGAAGCAAAATCTCAAACAATACGAAACACAATGCCTCTATTTGCTATAGATTCTACAAAACCGACAATAGTATTGCATCATTCTCCAATAGGTGGAAAGTTTATTGCAGAAGCGGGGGCAGACCTTTTTCTTGCGGGACACACTCACGGTGGACAACTTTTTCCTCTCACAATTATAAATAGTTACCTTTTTGAATTTAACAAAGGTTTATACAATAAGTATGGTATGCAAATTTATGTTTCTTGTGGAACGGGTACTTTTGGTCCACCAATGCGACTATGTACAGCAAGTGAGATTTCTGTATTAAATCTCAATCCTGCGAATAACAGATAAAAACACTATTTTTGCGGCACTTTTTAAAATTTACAAATAATTTTATAACTAATGGAATCTACTTCTGCAAACAACTTGGAAAACACACCACGTAGAACTCCAATATTATGGATTCTATCAATTTTCACTATGTTAAATACATTTTTTTCTACAATCTCCTATGTTGCTTGGGCTATAAATGCTGATGTGATGCAAAAATCGTTGGAGATAATAAAGAAAGTGGAGACGTTCTCAGAAGAGCAAGTAAATCAAATAGTTGGCATTTATTCTTCAATTAGTAGTTGGCAATATTTTCTGTTAGCAATAATACAGTTAATAATTTTTGCAGGGGCTTTCATAATGCTATCAAAACTGAATAAGATAGGTTTTCATTTTTATACAATAGGACAAATATTGCAGTTTTGTGTATTGAATTTTGTGATAGGTGGGGTAGTGGCAATGGGAACAAATGCGATAGTAACAACAATACTTTGGGTTCTAATGTATTCTACGCAATTGCGGTTTATGCGAAAAGTTGAAGAATAATTAGGATAGTAAATTTTCAAGAAAATGAACAGAGAAGATTTTTCTATTTTAGATCAAAAGGTTTATGGCAAAGCTTTAGTATATTTAGACAATGCAGCAACAACACAAAAACCCAATGTGGTAATTGATACATTGTCGAAATATTATTTAGAACAGAATAGCAATATACACCGAGGAGTACACTATTTGAGTTCCTCTGCTACTGCCGAATTTGAGAATGCGAGAAGGTCGGTACAAACTTTTATCAACGCCACATCTGATTGTGAAATTATTTTTACACGCGGAACAACAGAATCTATAAATCTTGTATCTTCATCGTTTGGTAAAACATTCATAAAAGAGGGCGACGAAATTATTATTTCGGAAATGGAACATCATTCAAATATTGTACCTTGGCAGTTTGTTTGTAATGAGCGTGATGCAAATTTGAAAGTACTGAAATTTAATGAAAAAGGAGAAATTTCAGTTAAAGAATTTACTAAAATGCTAACGAATAAAACTAAAATCGTGGCTATTACGCATATATCAAACTCATTAGGAACTATAAATCCAATAAAAGATATAATCGATATTGCTCATAAACACAATGTATTAGTATTGATTGATGGGGCGCAGGCTGTGGCGCATTGCAAAGTAGATGTTCAAGAATTAGATTGCGATTTTTATTGTTTTTCAGGACATAAGATGTATGCTCCAATGGGTGTTGGTGTGCTATATGGCAAGAAAAATATATTAGAAGAAATGCATCCATACCAAGGTGGTGGCGAAATGATTAAAGAGGTAACTTTTGAGAAAACTACCTATAATGAGTTGCCTTTTAAATTTGAAGCTGGAACACCTTCAGTAGGTGACGTTCTCGGATTGCAAAGAGCTATTGAATACATGAGAAATATTGGATTAGATAATATTGCGCAGCATGAACATAAGCTTATGGAGTTCACTCTTGCAGAACTGCGTAAGATTGAGGGTGTTCGCATCATCGGAGAGGCCTCTCAAAGAGCGGGAGTAATCTCATTTCTCATTGGGGATATTCATCCTTACGATTTGGGAGTTTTGCTTGATCGTCAAGGAGTTGCTGTAAGAACAGGACATCACTGCACCCAACCCGTTATGGAACATTTTGGAATACCAGGAACTGTGCGAGTCTCTTTTGCTATGTATAATACTATTGATGAAATCAAAATTTTTATAAACGCAGTTAAAAAAGCGAAGGAGATGCTCTCATGAAAACAAATACATTTGCATTAGTAACAGGAGGAAGTTCAGGAATAGGCTTTGCTTACGCTGTAGAATGGGCTCGAAAAGGCTATAATATATTTATTGTTAGTAATAATGAGGATTTAAACAGAGATGCGGTAGCGCGTTTACATAATTTATTCAAAGAGTTGCGTATCATTTCGCTTTACAAAGATTTGTCTCATCCTTTAGCAGCTCAGGAACTATTTAATTATTGCAAAAGCGAGAATATTGAAGTTGAGATTTTGGTAAACAATGCAGGAATGTTTTACTTTGGTGCAGCTGTTGACAAGCCTGTAGAGTTAAGTGCAACAATGACGGCATTGCATTGCAATACGCCAGTTACACTTTGCATACTCTTTGGCAACGAGATGAAGCGACGCGGCAGAGGTTATGTCATAAATGCAAGTTCAATAACAGCATTCATGTGCTTTCCAACTATCGCTGTATATCAAGCTTCAAAAGCATTCCTATACAAGTTCTCTAAAGGACTTGCTTTTGAACTTTCATATTATGGTGTACAAGTTTGTTGCGTTTGTCCAGGTGCTGTAGATACAGATCTTTACAATCTGCCTTTGAAAATTAGAAAAATTTTGCGTTCTATAGGAATTATGCTCACGCCAGAACAAGTAGCAAAACGAGGTGTTAAAGCTGTTTTAAGAGGCAGAAAAGTAAAGATTCCTGGACTAATCAACTATATATTCATCTTACTTTGCTTTCTTATTCCAGATTTTATAATTAATATTCTCAAGAAGAAGTTTGTATAACAAACATCTCTCCGCATACTATTTTAATGCAAGAACTGCCTCTTTGATACGGCGGCAAGCCTCTTTCAGATTTTCTTCAGAAGTTGCATAGGATAATCTTATGCAATCATCGTCTCCAAATGCTGTACCTTGAACTGTTGAAACATTGGCGTCTAATAGAAAATAGAATGCTAAATCCGTAGAATTATCAATAGTAGTTTTATTATATTGAGCTGCGAAATTGGAATTTGCAGGAGTGTTTTTACCAAATAATGAACTAATTTTTGGGAAGAAATAGAATGCACCCTGAGGAAGATGAACTTCAAAACCTGGAATTTCCTGCAAAAGAGCGAAAACTAAATTGCGGCGTGTTTTGAAGACATTACGCATATTTAAAATCTCTTCAGAAGTTTTAGGATCCATTTCCATAGCTTTCAAGGCAGCTCTTTGTGAAATGGAACCTGTAGCAGATGTTATTTGTCCTTGAAGTTTATTGCAAGCTTTTGCCACCTCTATTGGTGCGCCTATGAAACCAATTCTCCAACCTGTCATAGCAAATCCTTTTGCAACACCGTTAACAGTAACAACCTGATTTTTAATAAAGTCAAATTGAGCAATACTTTCATGATGACCGACAAAGTTGATATGTTCATATATTTCGTCAGACATAATCATCATCTGAGGATGTTGAGCCACAATTTCAGCAATAGCTTTCAGTTCCTCTTTTGAGTAGATCATACCTGTAGGGTTAGAAGGGCTGCTAAACATCATTAATTTTGTTTTAGGAGTAATAGCTGCCCTAAGTTGTTCAGGTGTAATTTTAAAGTCATTTTCAATTTTACCTGGAATGTAAATTATCTTAGCTTCAGCCATTTGCGCAATTGCACGATAAGAAACCCAGTAAGGAGTTGGAATGATAACTTCATCGCCTGGATTAACAAGAGCCATTACTGTTTGGTAAATAGCTTGTTTTCCTCCTGTTGACACAACAATTTGTTGTGAGGAATAATCCAAATTATTATCTCTTTTAAACTTATTGCTTATAGCATTTAGCAAATCGGCATATCCAGGAACAGGCGGATAATGTGTAAAATTATCGTCTATAGATTGTTTAGCGAAATCTTTTACCTCTTCAGGTGTGTTAAAATCGGGCTCACCAATACTTAAACTTATTACATCTTGACCTTTTTCTTTCAATTCGCGTGCTAATGCGGTCATGGCTAAAGTTTCAGAAGCCGGCATATCGAGCACTCTCTTTGATATTCTTTCCATATTATGTTTTATTTTTTACAAAAATGAGAGTGCAAAAATACAAAAGTTATCGCTCAATTTTTTGCTTAAATCGAACTTATAACAAAAAAAGATACGCAATGGTTGCATATCTTTTTTGTTGTGGTGCTGACTGGAATTGAACCAGTGACACACGGATTTTCAGTCCGTTGCTCTACCAACTGAGCTACAGCACCATCGCTGCTTTTAACGGCTGCAAATATACATTTTTTTTTAATTGTCAGTTATATTTTTGAAAAAAAATATAAGCATCTTAAAATCAATATTATACAATAAATAATTTCTCTATTTATGACCAAAATTTAGACACAGGGAAATTATTTCTTAGTATTTTTAGGTAATTAAGGTTGCAAGAATGTATTAAAACACCCTCTTCATGGAGAGCAAATTCAGTTTCAATTTCTCCGTGTGGGTTAACAATAAATGTACCGCCAGAATAACTTTTTCCAAATCCATCGTTACCAATTCTATTTGCCACGATGACATAACATTGATTTTCAATCGCCCGCGCTGAGGCCAAGATTTTTAGTTCGTTTTCACGCGGAGAGGGAAAGTTTGTTGAGAAAATGAGGCAATCGTAAGCAAAAGCGTTATTATTTATAGTATTGCGGCACCATTCAGGGAATCTTACGTCAAAACAAATTAAAGGTAGAAATTTATAACCTTTGCTTTCAACAATATTTTTTTCTTTACCTGAACTAAAAAACTTCTCTTCTCCTATAAAAAGGTGATGTTTATCATATTGCGAAATTACTTTTCCTGAGGAGAACCAAAGTAATCTATTATATAATTTATTCTCCTCAAAAATAGGTAGAGTTCCAACAACATCACAATTATATTCTAAAGAAATATCACATAAAAAAGAGTAGCTAATTCCATTATTTTGTTCTGCATTTTGAAAAACATTTGAAGAAAATCCGCAATTGAACATTTCTGGTAGCACAAGTATATCAATGTTTTCAGAAATATTTTCGCTTAGCAATTGTTTATAATGTTGAAGATTTTGTTCTTTATTATCGGGGATAATATTAGATTGAACAACAGCGATTTTTAACATTTCAGTAAGTTATAACTATCCTATCGTAAGGTTTTAAATCAGCAATAATTGAAACATCAGATTGATAAGAAGCGATTTCAATAAAACCTAATCCATTTTCTGTTAAAAACATTTCATTATTTAAAGATTGGTAATTATTGGAAAATTTCTCTATTGTCCAGTCTCCATTGGAGTAAACAATTGCAGAAAAAGGTTGGTTTCCTACCATTTTTTTGAATTTATCAGCAGAAATATCGGTTATGGCGTTATTAAAAGCGTCAATATAGACTATTTGTCCTTCAATTCTTCGATTTTCGGATGAATATTCTGGATATTGAACAAACATTCTTTTGAAGTTTTTAAATACAGACAAATTCTCATTAACAGTATTATTTTTTATATTTTCGATAATTTTAAACATATCGGATATAGAACTGCCAGAAGAAACGTTGAGTTTAAATCCAGAGAGCTGGGTGTCTTCACCGAACATCATAAAAAACACGCCATTATCATCACCAATAAAAAAGTGTTCATTATGAATAAAAAGCACAGGTTCAAAAGAAGAAGAAAATGTGGTATTTGTTAGAATCAGGTGAATTGAGCCTTCAGAAAATGATGAAAAGGAGTTTTTTAAGATGAAAGCAGTTTGCAGAGTATCGAATTTATCGGTATAATGAGTAATATCAACTATTTCAGTTTTAGGAAAATAGTTTCTAATTTTTCCTTTAAGCATTGCAACATAGGGGTCTCGCAGACGCCAATCGCTTATTAAGGTAATAATATCATTCATAATTTTCTTTAAAAAACTCAAAAAAGATCCCTCCAAATACAAAAAAATCTTGAAGGGATAAGTAATATATAAGAACAAACAGATTACATTACCACACGTACTCCGTTGATAAAATCTATAGATTTCTGGATTAATTCGTGCATATAGGTATCATTTTCAACGAAAGGCACAAACTCACGGTAGCATTTAACAAAATCTTCTAAAAATTCAGAAGATTTTAGAGGTTTTCTAAAATCTAAAGCTTGGGCTGCGTTGAAAAGCTCAATTCCGAGAATTTTTTCTACATTATTAATAACGAGGTAACACTTAGTTGCTGCATTTGCACCCATGCTAACATGGTCTTCTTGGCCTTGTGAAGATTCTATTGAGTCTGTAGAGCAAGGCATTGTGAATGCCTTATTTTGATTAACAATAGAGGCGGCAGTATATTGAGGAATCATAAAACCAGAGTTAAGACCTGGATTTTTAACAAGGAAAGAAGGAAGACCACGTTTTCCTGAAATAAGTTGATATATACGACGTTCAGATATATTTCCCAACTCAGCCAATGCAATAGAGAGAAAATCGAGAACTAAAGCTAAAGGTTGTCCGTGGAAATTACCAGCAGAAACGATAATATCTTCATCTGGAAATACAGTTGGGTTATCGGTTACTGAGTTGATTTCTGTTTCCACAACATGTTGTACGTGTTCAATAGCGTCTTTTGAAGCACCGTGAACTTGCGGAATGCAGCGGAAAGAGTAAGGATCTTGAACGTGTTCTTTATGTTGAGTAATTATTTCAGAGCCTTCAAGAAGTTGAGTAAAGTGTGCAGCGGTGGTTATCTGTCCTGCGTGAGGGCGGACGATATGAACTAACATATTGAAAGGTTCTATACGTCCATCAAAGGCTTCGAGGGAAATAGCTGCAATAATATCTGCAAGCCAAGATAGTTTACGAGCTTTCATAAGGAGCCACACAGCGTATGAGCTCATAAATTGAGTTCCGTTAAGAAGTGCAAGACCTTCTTTAGATTTGAGAGTAATAGGTTTCCAGCCAAATTTTTCATTTATTTCAGTAGCAGAATATTTTTTATTTCTATAATAAACCTCCCCCATTCCGATGAGCGGCAACGATAGGTGGGCTAAAGGAGCCAAATCACCAGAAGCACCGAGAGAACCTTGTTGATAAACCACAGGATAAACACCTTTATTATAAAAATCTACTAAACGTTGAATAGTATCAAGTTGCACACCAGAGTGACCATACGAGAGAGATTGAATTTTCATCAAGAGCATAATTTGTACAATTTCTTGTGGAACTTCTTCTCCAACTCCACATGCGTGGGAGATTACGAGGTTTCGCTGCAAGGTGGAAAGGTCGTCTGCTGATATATGCTTGTTACACAAGGAGCCAAAACCAGTTGTTACTCCATAGATAGGTTCAGGAGACTCTATAGCTTTTTTATCAAGGTAATCACGACATTTTTTAATAGCTTCGACAGCCTCATTAGAAAGCTCAATTTTTTGTTTACGTTCTATTATTTTTTGAACCTTTTCAATACAGAGAAAATCTTGTGAAATCTGATGTTTTTTCATATCTTTACAGGAATATTATTTGATTATATTATTAGTTTGCAAATGTACACAAATTTCTAATGTCTTACGCAAAGTCATTTTACTTTTGGTTGAAGAAGTTAACATTAACAAAAAAAGCGGCAAAAAAGCCGCTTTTTTTGTTAATGTTAACTTCTTATTATTTGTTAACTTGGAATTTTTTATCTCCGTTTACGAAGAAATTCACAATTTGATTAGCAGCTGCAAGACCAGCATTGATGTTAGCTTCGGCTGTTTCAGCACCTTGTTTTTTAGGAGTTGCGAAGAAACGTTTTTCAAATTTGCTAAATTCATCCATAGCATCTGGAGCGATGTCGGTGCAATATTTAATATCGTCTCTTTCTGCCATCAAAGCTATGAGTTCTTCCTCGTTTATAACCTCTTTACGAGCGGTGTTAATCACGCAACCGCCTTTAGGCATAAGACCAACGAGAGCTTTGTTGATAGACTTTTTGGTTTGATCGTTAGCAGGAATGTGTAAAGAGATATAATTACAATTTTTGTACATATCTTCCAAAGTGTCAGGAACCACTACGCCTTCAGCTTCCATATTTTCTTTGGGAACGAAAGGATCGAAAGCCCAAACATCCATACCGAGTGCGCGAGCTTTTTCAGCCACGAGGCGACCAACGTTACCATAAGCTTGGATACCAATTTTTTTGCCTTTGAGTTCAGAGCCAGTACCTGGTTTGAACGTATTACGAGCCATATAGACCATCATTCCGAGTGCTAATTCAGCAACTGCGTTAGAATTTTGACCAGGGGTGTTCATAGCTACAATGTTGTTAGCAGAACAAGCTGCGAGGTCGAGGTTATCGAAGCCGGCACCAGCGCGAACTACAACTTTTAAATTTTTTGCAGCGTCCACAACTTGCGCAGTAACTTTGTCAGAGCGAACGATTAAGGCGTCAACATCTGCAACTGCTGCGTAGAGTTCTTCAGCTGTTTCATACTTTTCTAACAAAGCCAATTCATATCCGGCTTTTTCCACGATGGCACGAATGCCGTCAACTGCTGCCTTTGCAAAAGGTTTTTGTGTTGCAACTAATATTTTCATAAAAGTTTATCTGTTTATTTGTTTATTTATTTGTTTGTTTGTTTTCTGATTGTTTATTCGTGATTGCTGACTTCTTCTTAATGAGTTTATCTTATTTGTGATCTTTTAACAACTTGTTTCTCAAGTTGCTCATCTGTTTGTTGTCAATATAGCCAAAATCCAAAGACAACATCAGCGAACAATATACTTCAATTGCTGAACCGAAAGCTATCTCCGTGAAATGCATCTGTTTTTTTAATGAGGAACGTGAAGTTTTTCAGCTATATTCAAAACCCACTGAAGTCGCCGATCTGCGAATTTGATCTGTTAGGTTATATCTTTCTTTTTGAGGGAAAGAGTCTATTATTGGATAAATCTCTTAAAAAACTGTCTGGACAATTGCCACACATCAATTTTTTCAAAAGAGAAGGAATAATCCATAAACGAATCAACAAATCAACGAATTAACGAATCATATTACTTGTTTTTCTTCTCAAATTCCTGCATACAAGCTACAAGAGCTTCCACGTCTTCTATTGTACAAGCGTTATAAAGGGAAGCGCGGAAACCACCAACAGAACGGTGTCCTTTAATGCCAACCATACCGCATTCTTTAGCGTATGCCATGAAAGCATCTTGTTTGTCTTCATAACCAGGAGCCATAACCCAGCAATGGTTCATGATAGAACGGTCTTCTTTATTAGCAACTGTACCTACAAACATGCTGTTGCGGTCGATTTCTTCATAAAGGAGGCTGGATTTCTTCACGTTAATCTTGTTCATTTCCTCAACACCTCCAATAGTGTTCTTAACCCAGAGGAGAGTTTCGTGCATCACGAAGATTGGCAATACAGGTGGAGTGTTGAACATAGAGATGTTCTTTTCTTCTTCTGCAGCGTGTGTGCGGTAGTCAATCATAGTTGGAAGCGGATTCATATAGGCGCGGTTGCCAATTTGTCCGAGTATATCCTTGCGAACGATTACGAAAGTAACACCAGCAGGACCAACGTTCTTTTGCGCACCGCCATAGATAAGACCATATTTAGTAACATCAACTGGGCGGCTCATAATATCAGAAGACATATCAGCGACGAGCATAACATTGTTGATTTCATCAGCTGCAAAGTCTTTACGGATTTCTGTACCGTAAATAGTGTTGTTGGTTGTAATATGGAAATAATCTGCATCAGCAGGAACAGTCCAACCTTTAGGAATGTAGTTGTAAGTTTTGTCTTCTGAGGATGCAACTATTTCTGTTGTACCGAAGATTTTAGCTTCCTTAGCAGCTTTTTTGGCCCAAACGCCAGTTTGGAGATAAGCGGCTTTGGTTTTCATGAGGTTAGCCGGAACCATGAAAAATTGTGTGCTTGCGCCACCGCCAAGGAAAAGAACTTCATAGTTGTCAGGAATATTGAGAAGGTCGCGCCAAAGTTGGCGAGTTTCAGCCATGAGACGCTCCCAGCCTGGTGTACGGTGTGAAATTTCCATCAAGCCAATACCAGTGTTATCAAAATTTCTAATAGCGTTGATTGTTGATTCAACAGCCTCTTTTGGAAGGACACAAGGTCCCGCGTTAAAATTATGTACGTTGTTCATAACTATAGAAAATTATGTTATAATGTTTGTTAAAAATAGGTTTTGAAATTTGCGGCAAAGATACAAAAAAAGCAACCCACAAGAAGAAATGAAAACAGTTAATTTTTTTTTGTGTTTTGATAGGAGAGCAATAAAAAAAAATGTATTTTTACACCCAAATTTTTTGGAGAGATGGCCGAGTGGTCGAAGGCGCGCGCCTGGAGAGCGCGTAAGCGCCAAAAGCGCTTCAAGGGTTCGAATCCCTTTCTCTCC